>JAYVUR010000241.1:0-7695 GCA_043787715.1 Candidatus Melainabacteria bacterium | reverse complement strand
GCAGCGTTCGTTGTTGAGCATCCGATAGGCCGCAGCCGTGTCGCCCCAACCGCCCGAGGCCGTTGGAATGCTTCTTAGTTACCTTCGATGAGAAGAGCCAGAGCCGCGCGTCAGGTTCTAATTGCTGAATAAAACCTTGCCAAGAACTATGTACAGTACAGTCAAGATGCTGCCAGTAATCTAGAGCAGCACGCTTAAGATGTTTATCACTAATCTCGAAGCCCATCGGTTCTATAAGATGCAGCTTAAGATCATTAGCCACGCACATGCGCGCGATATTACCGGTGTTCTGCGGAATCTCCGGGTTATAAAGAACTATATTGAGGAAGTTTTGCATATATAGAATTAAGTTCGGCGATCATTTCTTCGCGCAGCTCCAGCAGCGCTTGATCAATATTATCCATCTCAAATCCGCTAGCTATGCGCATTAATGGCAACTTAAATACAGCCGTAGCGTATGATCTAGCACCCAGTTTAGAAATAGAATCAATATTCTTAAGACCAGCGGCCACTATTTCTATATTTGGGAACTCTGAAGCGATATAGGTTATAAGTTCAGCACCAGAAATGTCTCCAGCAGCGATATCTTCAGCTTCAGTTAGAACTATAACCATATTCTTGTCGCTGATAAATAAATCTCTAACCAGCATATAGTCACTGGGACTAGCTACTTTAGTAAACTTAGATAAATAACGCTCTCTAAGATCTTTAGATACAGCGAGCACTCGCCTAGATTCAGTCTTGAATTCCGGAAATGGACCTTGCATAAATTCAGCAAGATCACTAGCATCACGGCAAGTAGCCGGAAACACTTTCAGCATAGTGAGCGGCACGCCGCTAGCCATTTGCGTTAGTAGATTAAAATCATGACGAGTATAGACCGCTGGAACATAGTCAATATCAGGCAACCCATTAGCTTGCTCGTAGTATTCCATTATTAAACCCGGCGAAAAAACCTTCAGTGGCTGCGACAGATTAAGTCCAGTTAAATGCGACTGCAGATTCTCAAGATCAGCGATTGAGCTAGCGCTTGCGATAGCAAGTTCTACATTAACTGATTGCGCGTAATCCAACAGCTCAGGCAAAAGCTCAAGCAAAAAAGGAGAATTGACACCTAATTCTAGTGGATTGCTTCGTCGCTTCGCTCCTCGCAATGACGCTTCAGCGACAACCTCAATCAAGAGTAAATAAAACTTACGCAAAAATCCAATGTCACTAGCAAAAGGACTAGAACTGGGGAAGCGAACAACTGGATAAAATTTAGCGCTTGTAGACATTAACAATCTCCGCCTTAGGCATGCCGCGCTCAACAAGCAAGCTTCTTAAATCATCTTCAAGCTTAAAAGCCTCATCCTTACTAATAACCGGCAATTCTGTGTATTCAACTACTTCGCCAGCGAACTCGGCGCTAGCCGGATCATGATAGTGATTACCTCTGGTTTCAATAATATATTGTTTTGATTTAGGCTTAGGCCGAGTTGGAGTGTTGATTTGGATTTTGGTGACGCCCAGGTCGGCAATTAAAGTAGCAAGCTTCACAATGAAAGACTCATCGGCCGCATACTTCGGCATAAACATAATCTGGAGTTGTAAATCAGTAGTGCTGCCGTAATCTTCCTGGAACTGTTTGATACCAGCGCAAATACTATTTATAGTAACGCCCGGCGCAGGTTGATTAATCGCTTGCAAGCTCGCGTCATCAACAGCATCAAGCTTAAGCGATAGCCTATCAGCATGACTTGCACGTTTGCGCACTTGCGCGTCGCCAAGCAAAGTAGCATTGGTGAGTATAGATATAGGCACCTTAATGCCATAAACGCCTTCAGTCAGGTCACGAATAGAATCTATAATCTCAGCGAGATTTCCAGCTAGAGTAGGTTCACCTGAACCCGCAAAAGTAATTACATCAATCTTAGGCGCACGGCTAGTAGTGCTCGCAAAAGTAAAAACACCTTCGCGCTCCATATCCATTAAATCTTCAAGGATATATTCTGTAGGAACGTAGGTTTTAATTTCACTGCTGATGTTTTGGATTTTACCGAGCTGACAATAAACACAATTAAAACTGCAAGTACTAATATCACCAATAGGGTCAATGCCAAGCGAAGTCCCACCGCGCCAAGACTGCACGGGACCATAGACATAGCGATTGCGCTTAAGAGTGGTCACGGATAACAATTATATCTTGCTCATGGCAATAGTATTGCACTCTGGCATAAAGCGCATAAACGTGACCAATGTCACGTTTATGCTACGCTCGGAGTGCCGGGCGCGCCGTGTACTTCGAAGCAGGAAACTGCCATAATAAAATAAATGATTAACGAAATCTCAGTCCAAGAACTCAAAGAACTGCTAGCCAAAGGCGCCTGCGAACTTATAGACGTGCGCCGCCCCGATGAGTATGATTACTGCAACCTCGGTGCTAAGCATATTCCAATGAATGAAATCCCAGAGCGAGTGAGCGAGATCGCACGCGACAAACCTGTAGTCATTCACTGTCATCATGGTGGTCGCAGCCGCAAAGTTATAGATTGGCTACAACAAACTCAAGGTTTTACTAATCTAATAAATCTAGATGGTGGAATACATGCTTGGTCGTGTGAGATCGATGGTGCGGTGCCGACTTACTAATCTACACTCATTTTTATTCAAATCGTGTTCAGCGCCTGAGATGCTAGGCGCGCAAGGGCGAGGCACCGGAGTGTATACAAGACATACATGAGGATGCCGAGCCCGTAGCGCAACAACGCAGATCAGGCGATCAACGCGATTTGAGTTTGGACATCTCTATGAAGTGAGCCAGTATAGCTGCAATTACTGCCATTATCGGCAACGCCAGTATAACTCCAACCGCCCCAGCAAGCTGCGCACCAACAGCAAAAGCCAAAACTATACCAAGTGGGTGAAAACCAAGTGCCTCACCCAATATCCTCGGTGCTACAAAATTATCACGAATGATTTGCGTATAAAACAAATAGACGCCAAGTGCAATCAAGAACTTAGTGGTACCGCTTGTATAAGCAATCACGGCTAGAGACGGTACTATAGCAGTCCAAGTACCTATCATCGGTACTATCTCAAGCATTTGCACAAGAGCTAATAACACCGCATAACTACTACCAAGCAAGGTATAAGTAGCGAGCATTACAACTGAAGTCATCGAGGCTATCTGAAATTGACCCAATATATAAGCATGCAAAGAAGCATTGATACGACTACGAATTGCATTGAGGTGCATTTGAAAACGCTTATTAAACGGCAGAATAATAATATCCCAAGCTCGCTGTCCATCAATCAATAGATAGAAACTAACTATCAGGGTAAATAAACTATAAAGCAGTGTGGACATACTACCAAGAATAAATCCACCAAGCGAAGTACCAAAATTATCAAACTTCAATTTGCTTAACATTGGTAGCACAGAATTCACAAACTCATCTTCATCAAAATAGTGAGTAGGAATTTCGAGATGATAACTAAGCAAATAACCATTGATGATAACGATGGTGGATTTGAGCTCTCCAAGCAGATAAGGGATTATTGAACTAAATTGCTTAAGCTGATAACTAAGTAATGGTGCGATATAAACACCAAGCATCGCAATACCAAAAAAAGCTGAAAGTACAATAATAATAATGGCAAAAACTCTGGACTTGATATAACGTGCAAGGAAATTAACAGGAGCCGAGAACAAGTAATACAGCAGTATCCCCATAAACATAGATGTGAAAATACCCCAAATTGGTCGACAAAGCATAGCTAAGAAGAAGATTATTCCAAACCATATAGCCATAAATGCGCTTTGGTAAGCACGTCTTTGCCAATAATTAAGGGATTTGTCTTGTTCCTCAAACATTAAATACATTGTATAACGACATTGAAATAATAGGATTTCACTGTTACATTATCTTATGGGAACATTTTCGGGTCAGCTCCAGTCTAAATATGGTCGCAACTAAAAGCAAAATCAAAATCAAACAGAGCAAGAAAGGAACTTACTTAGATCTTTCTCAAGAGAATCTACTTGCTGACAATTTTGCATCAGAAGCCGGTGACTATATATTGAGTGCAGCAGCTTTTCTTGCAGGTACAGCCGTCTCCCTGATCATGCCTGCCAGTATTGATCTTGAAGAAGATCTCAGCCCTGAAATCTCGGAAACAATCAAAGAAATAAAAAGCCAACTTAATAGCTGCAATATATCTCTTAAAGGTTTATCAAAAGTTAACAGCGAAGAAACGGTGGATGCAAAGTTCGTTGATCCAGAAACTACTGAGCAAAGACAAAAACAACAAGCAGAATTAATCTCTAAGCTACCAGAGACTCTCTACATCAAGCACAATCTAAGATCAGGTCAGCTACTGCGTTACCCCGGTAATATTATTATCATTGGCGACGTTAATCCAGAAGCTGAGATCTACGCTGCCGGCGATATAGTGGTTTGGGGCACACTTAGGGGTCTTGCCCATGCTGGTTCTCAAGGTGATGAGACTGCAATAATCGCAGCACACAGACTTGATTGCGGACAGTTGCGTATCGCAGAGAGAATGATCGCGCTCTCGACAAAAATTAATAAAGCCAAAAAGTTTCTCAAAGACAAGCGTCCAACTGGTCCAGAAATTGCACGCATAGTAGATAATGAAATAAGGATACTTAAGAACTAAGCGGGGAAAGAATGACAGAAGAAATGAAAATAGGAAAAGTAATAGTAGTCACATCAGGCAAAGGCGGAGTCGGCAAGACCACCACCACTGCCAATATTGGTGCGGCTTTGGCGGCTTTGGGCAAGACCGTATGTCTAATCGATATGGATATAGGTTTGCGCAACCTAGATATTCTTATGGGTCTTGAGAACCGCATAGTCTATAACCTAGTGGATGTTATTGAAGGTACTTGCAAAATCAAACAAGCGCTAGTTAAAGACAAAAGACTTCCAAATCTCTCTTTAATGCCAGCAGCACAGACTCGCGACAAGAACTGCGTCAATGCTGATCAAGTAAAAGAACTGGTTAAGGACTTAGCTACGATGTTTGATTTCGTATTAGTCGATTGCCCGGCTGGCATCGAATCTGGTTTC
The DNA here is from genome assembly GCA_043787715.1 of Candidatus Melainabacteria bacterium. GTDB lineage: Bacteria > Cyanobacteriota > Vampirovibrionia > LMEP-6097 > LMEP-6097 > CAYUFH01. The sequence goes on along the minus strand of JAYVUR010000241.1, from coordinate 2,620 downwards.
CAGAATAGTATCGCTGGCGCCGATGAGGCTATCGTCGTAGTTACTCCAGAGATGTCTTCGGTGCGCGATGCTGACCGCATAGTCGGCTTACTTGAAGCACGCAAAGATGAGCTTGATGGCTACAGACTTGTGGTGAATAGACTTAAACCGGGTCTTGTCGAAACCAATGACATGATGAGCGTAGAAGATGTGCAAGAGATACTCTCTATAGATCTTCTTGGCGTAGTACCTGATGATGAAGCGGTGGTAATCTCTACTAACAAAGGCGAACCATTGTCACTGACTGACAACAAACTTGCTGGCCAAGCTTACCGCAATATAGCGCGCAGGCTACTCGGTGAAGAAGTGCCTTTCCTTAAACTGAACCGTAAAGTCGGCTTCTTCGGTAAATTACAAGCAATATTCAAATAAAATCATGCTCAAAACCATATTAGATTGGCTATTTAAGATTCCAGAAAAAGGCAGCAGAATGTCTGCTAAGAACCGCATGAAGCTGATGGTTATACACGACCGCCAGCAAATGCCACCGGCTCAAGTTGAAAAAATGAAAAAAGAACTGCTTGAAGTTATGGCTAAATACTTCGAGATAGACCCCGAGCAAGCTGAATGTATTATTCAGTCTAACGATGATAGGTCTGCTTTCATCTCGACTAATGTGCCACTGATGCCGAAGAAGAAGGTTGGGGTGCTAAATTAACTAATTAAACCAAAGTTTCGCAGCATAGCTATCCAACCATCACGATTAATAGGCTTAATCTGAGCAGCAAATTTAATAGCACTCCATGTTTCTTTTAAGATAGACTCTGCATTATCAGCCAAACGAGTATTTCTTAGGACTGAGAATTCATCAACAAAACTCTGCTCAGAACTATTGCCAACAAAACTAAAATTATCCTTAGTCAAACTACCTGCTCTTATCAAAGAATCGATAGTCTCAAAAATAGCAGGAGCGTTACGACCATCCTTAAGATCGTAATCACAAACAAATAAATGATGCTTATCCACATTCTGCTGAATAAAGGCAGATCCTGCACTACTAAACTCGTCAGATTTTACATACTCACGAAACTCCGTGTGCGCCGGAAGCAATTTAGCAAGTTTTCTCTTGGTAAGATCGCGATCAGCTTCAACATCATCTATACTATGTACAACTATTGGATTAATATTCATCTCAACAATAATAACGTATATCTTGCCCTGGATAACAAACAAGGGATTCTTTTCGTGAGAATCCCTTCCCCTCTAGTACAATTTAAGCCATGCCCATAACAAAGACCCTTCAATACACTAAGCAAGATATAGAAGCTATTTTCAGCCTAGCGCTGCCTGAGCTTATCTACAGAGCGCAGAGTGTACATAGAGAACATCACGACCCTAAGGCTATACAATTCTGCACTTTATCAAGCATCAAGACAGGTGCTTGCCCAGAGGATTGCAATTATTGCTCGCAGTCTGCGCGCTACGACACTGGACTAAAAGTCGAGCCGCTGATATCAGAAACAGAAATTCTCACTGAAGCTTCAGCCGCTAAAGCCAACGGCTCTACTCGCTTCTGCATGGGCGCAGCTTGGCGCTCAGCACCGCAAGGTGAACAGTTCGATAAGGTGGTGAACGTAGTATCTAAAGTGCGCGATATGGGACTAGAGCCTTGCGTCACACTTGGCATGCTCACCAAAGAACAGGCGCTAAGACTAAAAGACGCTGGGCTGCATAGCTATAACCACAATATAGACACATCACCAGAATATTACTCAGAAATCATCAGCACTCGTAAATTCGAAGATAGAATCGAAACTATCGCTAACGTGCAGGAAGCTGGCATAGAAGTGTGTTGCGGTGGTATCTTGGGTCTGGGCGAATCCCACGCTGACCATATTAGCTTCCTTAATGTGCTTGCGAATATGGAGCCGCAACCAAGCTCAGTGCCCATCAACGTTCTAGTGCCTATCGCAGGTACTCCGCAATATGAGCGCCTAAGCGAAAAACACAAATCATCAATCCAAGCTCAAGGCATCACTGAAGCAGATAACGTAGCCAAATTCATGTCAACTAAAATGCAAGACATAGAGTTTTTAATCGATAAGTTCGAATTAGTGCGCACCATCGCCACTGCTCGCATACTAATGCCAGCATCACGCGTTAGATTATCAGCTGGAAGATTATCCATGAGTGACGAGCTGCAAGCATTATGCTTCATCGCTGGAGCTAATAGTATTCACACCGGCGCTAAGCTACTCACCACCGCTAATCCTGGTGATACAGCCGACCATAGTCTCGTTGAGAAGTTGGGGATGGCGATACTTAACTGATGAATAAGACTGCGCAGATTTACGTCCTTGCAGGCGGCTTCTCTGGTGAGCGCGAGGTTTCGCTGCGCTCTGGCAAGAATGTCCATGCTGCCTTAATTAGACTAGGTTATTCTAACGCTAAATTATTTGAAATTAATGATGCTAGTTCGCTGAAGTCTCTAGCTGAACTGAAGATAGCTGGAACAATAGACGCTGCGATATTAATGACTCATGGTACTTACGGCGAGGATGGTTGCCTGCAAGGATATTTAGAACTACTGAGGATACCTTATTCAGGCTCTAAGGTACTAGCCAGTGCAGCCGGCATGAAC
>JAYVUR010000240.1:0-6360 GCA_043787715.1 Candidatus Melainabacteria bacterium | reverse complement strand
GTTCCTGTGCTTGCGGCTCGTTGGTTTATAGATTCATCTAGCCCTTCTCTAAGTTTTTGCATTGCTGCAACATTGGCTTTTAAGCGAGGGAAAGCAGCTGTTTCTTCTTCATTTAGATTCCTATGGTTTAAAGACTCGATTAGCTTTAAATATTTCTTCTCATCTGCGGTGATTTTCGCATAATGTTTAATTGTCTCAGTCATATCAACAACAGAATCTCTTCTGAGACCTTCAGGAAAAACAGAGTCAAATCTTACTTGATGATTTAATTCCTTGAAAATATTAAATATATCTTGCTGACATTCTGTGACCCCGCGTTTCATTAATTCACGACTTTTTTCAGAAAAAGCATTAATTACAGGACTTTCATGTATCTGACGAAAATGCACTAGTATGATTTTTGCATCAGGAGTTCTAATTTTTCTACCTATCTTTTGTGCACTGGGTACTGAATCGGGAAATGAATCAAATGCTTTTGCTGTACTTGTTATTCTGGGTTTATTACAGCCGGCGCCCATCATTAACGCCATCATCAGCCCTCTAGTACTATCACGGAGGAATCTACGACGTGTGAGATTAGGCTTTATTGGCGAGACTGGTGTATTATTGGAAATCTTCACGAAATTTGGCACAGATAATAATTATAGCATTAGGTATGTATGCATTGTCGTGCTAGGGTTTTAAGACCTAAACTGGTGATTTTGTTTAAATATATACAGGCAGATAAAGGGAAGGATTCATGAAAACTCTTAAATTAATCAGCTGGAACGTCAATGGCATTCGTGCTGTAGCCAAGAAAGACTTCCACCACTGGCTTGATACTGAGCAGCCAGATATACTTTGTCTCCAAGAAACTAAAGCTAAGCTTGAGCAGCTAGAACTTAGTCTCACTGAGCGCGAGCATTATCCAGTGATGCACTACAACTCTGCTCAGAGACCTGGTTATAGCGGGGTGGCGACTTGGTGCGCGCAGCAGCCAATGAGTATCAGTAATGGTACTGGCGATACTAAGTTCGATGCTAAATACGATATCGAAGGACGGGTAATTCAGAGTCATCATCAGCTAGGCTCGCTGGATTTTGTTCTTTATAATATTTATTTTCCTAATGGCGGTGCTAGTGATGAGCGGCTTAAATTCAAACTTGAATTCTATGATGATTTACTGGATTTGCTCGCTAAGCAGCTAAAATCCCAGCCCAATATTGTTATTACTGGCGACTTCAACACAGCGCACCATGAGATTGACCTTGCTCGTCCGAAGGAGAATATTGAGACTTCAGGTTTTATGCCTATAGAGCGCGAGCGTCTTGACTCTCTTGAGGCACTTGGCTTTAGAGATGCTTACAGGCATTTCAATCCTGCTAAACCTGATAAATATACTTGGTGGAGTTTTCGCACTGCGGCGCGCAAGCGTAATGTGGGCTGGAGAATTGATTATTTTTATGTGACTGAGCTACTGCTTAAACACTTAGCCGCTGCTGAGCAGCTTGATCAAGTCGAGGGTTCGGATCATTGTCCGGTTAAGATAGTTTTGCAGTTTAAGACTTAACTTCCTGTAATATTTGCCCTTGCTTTTCCCCTGTCAGCGTTGATTTGGGCTACCGAATCGCTATAAGCTTTTAATTCACCCGATGGGTCACTTATCACTTTCGGATGAATTTCTGGGTGCCAAACTTTTTCAGGTGGAGCAGACAGTCTTCTGCCCACTCGGTTAGATGATATTATTCTATTGGTAACTTCTTGTGCTATTGGTTTCTGAGTTGCTCTGGACCATTCTTGCCAAGCAAACGCCTCTTCGCGTGTTATGTATAGGTCGCGAGGGGGGGGGGTAATATAAGTTGTTCCCATAATTAATTTATATTGTAGCATAAATATAGATAAACCTAGCAAAGATTAAAACAATAATACCCTACGTCAAGCTACTTTACAAAGCTAAGAACAAGCCCTATACTCGAAGTTATGATGAAAAAAACAATTATTTCGGCTTTAGTTCTTCTGCTTGCAGCAGGTCCAGCATTCGCTGACGGCTCAGGTAGAAAATCACCACACAAATGCTGCCATAAAAAAGATTGCTGCATTAAAAAAGCAGGCGGTCTTCTAGTTGATGGTCTTGAGTTTATAGTTAAGCTGCCATTTAGATTAGTAACGGCAACAGCAGAAGGTTTGTATGATCTAACAGTTCACCAAGAATTGGGTGGTTTTGAAGACGGTTATAAGAGAATCTAATTAAGCTATAGAACTTAGCTCCATTGAAGATTACAAACGCTACGATGAGTCCCTGATTTGGCGGATTCATCGTAGCTATTTTTTTGAGACTGGTATAAATGCTTGGGCGCGCGGCGAAGTGCCTTATTCTGGGCTTTCTAGCTACGATGAAGCGTATAAAAAAGCCAGGTTGTTTATTGATAATCTTCGTCATCGTGAGGAGCGCGCTGGCGAAGCAATGACGCGTAGCGTCATCCTGAGCGAAGCGAAGGACCCCCATGCTGCTATTGAGGGATCCTTCGCGCTGCGCGCTCAGGATGACGTGATTCGAGTGCTAGAAGTCGGCGCAGGTTACGGCGAATTCGCATTGAATTTTATTACGGCGATGCGCGATATTTCTGAGCGCGAAGATTTAAATTACTATGAGAGGCTTGAATATCATCTAAGTGATTTTTCTCAGCGCACTATTGATGAGCTGCGCGAATCAGGCAGGCTCGCTAGTCACGAAGCAAAAATCAAATACATGCTTTATGACACGCTGGACAATTCTACCTTGCGTCATATGCGATTTAATTTGATACTTGCTAACTACTTACTCGACCAATTTCGCGTCCGCATCTTCGTTCGCGGTGCTGATAAATACTACGAGAAATACATCGCTCTCTATGACCAGCAGAAGCGCATAGATAAATACCTTGCTGGCAAGCCTGAGCGTAAGTGGATTAAGCGAATCAAGAAAAAATATCAATTTAGAGAGTTAGATCTCGCTGATGAGATTCCTGCTCTGCATTTCGAGCTACTAAGATCTTGTTTTAGATTTGGCGCGCGCGCATCAGCAGTTAGTTATCCTTATGAAGCTTTGAAGGTACTAGAGAACTGGCTTAGTCTTTTGGCTCGGGCTGGAATAATTATTGTTTCTGATTTTAACTGTGCTTCTAAGTCTGGATTTGATACTCTGGAGCCTTGCTATTACGGCAACTCACTTGCTGAAGGTGTTAACTTCGATTTCATCACCAAATATTTTAGTTACTCTAAATTTCGCGATGCCATGGTTGAAGCACTTGATTCACCAAGCGGTTCACGTATGCGTTCAGGGCAACAACTCTCTCTTCTCTATGAAGATCCAGTGCGTCCACTGCATACATTGATACTTACTAATAATGATTTCGAGCATAGACTTGAGTTGGGTGATAGTTATGGTAGGGTTTATCTCAGCAATTGGTTTTTGCGGATTTTCTATAAAGTGATGCGTGAGATACAAGTGGGATCTTGGGTTTATGCCTTGATATTATTGGGATTTTTGGTTTGTTATTTGCTGACCGCAAAATTATAGTTGTGGGTTTGTCATGCTGGCAACCTCAGCACTTAGACAATTAAGCAACCAAGTCCTAAATTTCTCTGGCTCATCTTCCATTAGTGCATGTGATGACCATTTGAATAATTCGAAGGTCGAACCGGTGGTGCGCAAATGCATGCGATAAATTAGCCAAGCTGGTGCCACTAGATCGAAACGACCAGCCGCGTAATGCACTTGACAGCTAATGCGCGCCATTTTGCGGAAGCTATTCCAGTTGCGTACATGTTTATAGATTTCTTTAAGTACATGAGCGTTAGTGGTGACTGAAGATTTGTAACGAGAGCGCAGCGGAGAGATTTGAAACATGTCTAGGTTCTTTTGTATGAACTCAAGAGGCTTGCCAACTATGAACTGCAGTAATTCTTTCATTGGAAATATTAATTTGGGAGGCATGCAAACCAGACAGAGTCTATCGACTAGCTCTGGATATTTCTCGGCGATATTGATTGCGACCATGCCACCGAAGCTATGGGTGACGATAATAATTTTGTTGTTGTCGCGATCTGTTGTTAGCCATTGTTCATGGTCTGCTTCTCTGTTGAAGCGAGTGCTAATAATATCGAGATGCTCTAGAGTCTCTTGCATATCGTGCAAGTGAGTGTCGATATCAAGCTTGACGTGCTCTAGTGGTTGCATTAGCGAGCGCGTTTCACCGTGTCCGCGCAAATCCACGGCGATACAGTGGAAGCCTCGTGCGGCTACTATATTAAGTTCATTAAGCCATACCGTTGCGTCGCTAGCGCTGCCGTGTATGAACAGCACCACGGGATTGCCTTTCTGGCCTTTTTCGTAGTAGTGAAGTATCACTAAGCATATTCTACCCATATCTAAGCTGGTGGCGAAGCGCATCTTATCTTGAAAATCATCTCTCTGAGCCAGTTCTCGGGTAAATAATACCTAGACTCTCGAGGGGATACGAGGGCTTTGCCATGCTTGACCAACCGCAAAAAATAACAGAGGCCTTTGGCCTTGAAGCGAATAAATCTCGCTATCCTCTGGGTGAGGATTTAGCGGATTGGGCTAGTCAAGATTATAAAATCCATGAACTTGTTAATGATTTTTGGGGTTTAAGCTCAAGAGCTTCACTTGTTGCTGTAACTCAAGACATAGACAATAATGCTTGGCGCGGACTTGTTTCTGAGTGGGATAGTTTCGGTACTGCGGCAGGTCAGTTCAGACTTAATAAGAATCTGGTTGAGAACCTGCTTACAAGATCGCTTGGTGAGCCAGCGGCGGCTCTGCGTACACCACAATTCAAACTACAGACATTATCAGAATTAGAGTTGGCACTGTTTGAGAATTTCTTTATTGAACTCGAGAATTATTGGCGTGATTTCTGGCGTGTCTATGATGCTGGCGCTAGTGGTAATTATAGTTACTTGATTTGGGCTTTTGATTTCGGTGATGGAGCGATAGGGCAATTAGCCATAGCTATGCCGCCTAGTCTAGGAGCTGCTCATAGGGCTGAGCACAAACCGCAGCTTAATATTGCTGAGCTGGCGCACGAGTTTGCAGTTAAGGTGCCGATAGATCTTAGTGTTGGGCGCACACAATTGAGTATCGCTGATCTTAAGCATCTTGAAGCTGGTGATTTACTGGTGTTTGAGCATAGTAATCCAAGACAACTTACTTGGATTAAGGATAGTATGTATGCTATTGATATAGCAGTGGAATTGCCTGTTGATGATGGTTCTGGGTTTTATTATGGGGATGTGGAGATAATGCAAATGGTAGAAGAAAATAAACGTAGTAGTGATCTGTTAACAGACTTGCCTGTAGAGTTGGTCGCGCAGTTTAAATCGGTAAACATGCCGCTGCAAAAACTTATGGAGCTTGAAGCAGGTGGAGTGTTGCTGCTGGGACTTCTGCTTGATAGCAAGCTGGTCTTGATGGCGCCAGGTGATAAGCCGATCGCTCAAGGTGAACTAGTGGTGGTAGGTAATCAATTCGGCATGAAAGTCGATAAGGTAAACTTCAAAGCTAATCAAGGTGACTATCCTCGAGCAAGGCTGAATATGGAACCAGCACTTGATATGGGCAAATTCAGCTCTGCCAAAGCCGCTGATGCTCGTATTAATCAAGCCCGCGCTGCCGCTGCTGAAGTTGATTTAGATCAAGACTTGGAGGATGTTGGTATAGATCCTAAAGATCTTGATGAGCTTGAGGATCTTTATTAAACAAGTCTGATCAAGGAAGTGCTGGTGGTTTAATCTGCGGGACCGAATTGATATTCGGTGACAGCATCTATCCATCCCAAGATGCTCGCCTGATCAGCGTAAGATAGATCTTGTACGGTTATCATATCGTGATAGATAGTGCCTTGAATCTGAAATGGTCTAGCCGCATGGTTTGAAGGTGATCTTTCAGTAGCAATAACAGATCTTAGATCTTTGGCAATAAAAATAGATGATGGACTTTGATCCTTGCAGGCATGTAGATCTTTTAGAAGTTCTTGAGTTAAATCTGGGGTCTTACCGTCGTTTAGTAATAAGATTATAACTTTTTCAATTCCGGATTGCGCAGCAGTAGTTAATTTAGCTAATATCTCCGCTACGTGTTTAGCTTGGTTGGGTTCATTTATAGTTGCATGGACATCTCCTTTCTTTTGATCTATTACATCCCTGATGGGACTTCTAAGACTCGCAAGAGTATTAACAGAGCTAACTATAATTTTCGGATTCATCACAGACCCTGATGATCAGCAATTCCCGCTTTGACCAAACTCCTTGCTGAGTAAGGATTCTCGGGAACTTGTAATACTTTGGAAAGATTAAGAAGTGAAGCCCAGAGCGAGCAAT
>JAYVUR010000239.1:0-2143 GCA_043787715.1 Candidatus Melainabacteria bacterium | reverse complement strand
ATTGCTCGCTCTGGGCTTCACTTCTTAATCTTTCCAAAGTATTACAAGTTCCCGAGAATCCTTACTCAGCAAGGAGTTTGGTCAAAGCGGGAATTGCTGCTGTGCTTATTACCCCGCTAGCTTTAAGGAATTTATGCTTATCTGCCGATGCAGCTGATAGTAATGGCCCTTTGGATAAAAAGCCTCTGGGTAATCCAGCTGCACAAAACCCAGAGCCAACTATTCACGAAATAGGTACTAGTGCTGCTGCACAAGCTGGAGCGACCCTCGTTGCTGCTGCCACTCCAACAAAACTTATTGATAGAGAAGATCAAATACAGGCAACTCAAGAGGTTAAAGTAGGTTTTACTAAACATGATAGAGGCAGGTTGTTTAGACCCTGTGGTACTGGTAAAAGTCTAATTGCCCAAAGAGTTATTGAAGAGCATGGGCGTCCAATTAATCTTGTCGTGCTGCCATCACTGACTTTAGTTAAGCAAACACTTGATAGTTTTCTTGTTAACAAAAAAATACCATTCAATTATCAATGTATTTGTTCTGATACCGAAATAGCCCCTAACCCGAATACTGATACTATGAGTTTTACAAAAGCTGATTTAGGAGGCGCGGCGCGAGTGAGCACTAATCCTGATCAAGTTGCTAAGTTTCTTAATACAGGCAATGGTTCCCAGCAGATTTTATTTTCGACCTATCAGAGCTTAGAAAGAGTATCTGCTGCACTCAAAGCCTCTGGTCGAACTGTTGATTTACTTGTAGCTGATGAGGCTCACAAAACCGCCGGTGATGCTGAGAAGAGTTTTGCTCTGGTGCATGATAACCAAGAGCTACCAGCAGACAAAAGATTATATATGACTGCAACACCAAGAGTGGTTACAGCAGCGGCTTCAGCTCAAGCCAAAGAAGAAAATATAGAAGTAGCTTGCATGAATGATGAGAAGATTTATGGGCCAGTGTTCCATGAAATGACTTTTAAGCAAGCTATAGAAAAGGGCATTATTCTTGACTATGAAGTTGTTGCAAGCCAAATTAATTTGTCAGAATTACCAGCACAACTTCAAGAGACATATAGAAAGAATCCTAAAGATCCTACTGTGCAGATGCTAATTAATGAAATGGCTTTGCGCAGAGCGATGGATGTATATCAGTGCAGAAGAGCTATAAGTTTTCATTCGACAACTAATTCAGCGGATATTTTTGCTAGGACTTTTAATGATATTGAAGGTTACAACGGTCTGCATGTCAACGGTACTATGCAAGCAGCCTTGCGCCAGCAGAAGTTCGATGGTTTTTTAACGGCGCCGCAGCGAGCTTTAATTACTAATGCTAAATGTTTAACAGAAGGCGTTGACTTGCCTGATATTGATATGGTGTTTTTTGCTGATCGCAGAAGCTCACCTATAGATGTGACTCAGGCAGTGGGTAGGGCTATGCGTAAGCCCAAAAACAATCTTGCTAAGACTCATGGCGTGATAGCCGTGCCCATCATTAGAGATGACACAGTCAAAACTACAGAAGAAGCTGGTTGGGGCAACTGGGATAAGCTGATTGAAATTGTGACCGCTCTTGCGGAGCACGACCAGAGGATGATTGGTTATATCAAAAACCTTAATCAACCCAAATCTAAGCTTGATGTAGACGTTCCTCCTAGGGTGGTACTCATAGGTAATGTTGATAGAGAAATTAAAGATCCGCTGTTAGCTAAATTTAAGTTGCAGTTGATTAAAGGCACTAGAGCTAAAATTAATGCCATTATGTTTTCTAATTTTGCTGATCTTGCACAATATGCAAGGAGCATAAGCTCAGATAGACCACTAAGTATTGTAAATTGGTTTAGAGAGCAGAGTAAGCTAGGAAAGATTTGTGGTTATGAGAGAGCCCAGACGTTATATGCAGAGGCATACCCAGAGCATAAGGACTTTTCGCTAACTGATATTGCCCATCAAATTTGGACGGATCAGCTAGTCAAAGAGGTTAAAACTTTTACAGAATTAGTAGAACAGGCACGAAGTATAAGCCCAGAAAGACCTTCAGGCATTCAACGTTGGTTTAGTGAGCAAAGAAAGCAAGGAAAGCTTTGTGGTTATAACAAGGCTCAGTCGTTATATGCAGAGGCATACCCAGAGCATAAGGACTTTTCGCTAAC
>JAYVUR010000238.1:0-4022 GCA_043787715.1 Candidatus Melainabacteria bacterium | reverse complement strand
TATAGGGTTTCGGTCTTAGATGATTGTTTATAGTTCTTGCCAGAATTAGCACCACTATTAGCTTTCATCTCTTCCTTACCTAGAACACGAGTGCCAACTGCACCTGGACTATATTTGGTTGCTTGGGTTTCAATTTTTTCGCGAGAGATTTTAGCACTCACGCTTACTTTATACTTATCATGACCAACAACACCATCTAAGTAAGTTTCTATGCGCTTAGAGATCGACTTATTAACACGATCAACTTCATCTAAGTAATCTTCAGCATCAGCATCATCTTCATTCTTAAAGCTACTGTAGTTGTGTCCGCGCACATCTACTATAGAGATTTGATCTTTAGCTAGATTAGGAACATAACCTCTAAGAATATTTACTATGCTCTTCACTTGAGCTTTAGTAAGCTCCTCTCCATCATTCTCCATTTCGATCTGGATGCTTGCCGTGGTAACAGCTTTAGTGTCAGAGAAGATTTCTTGCTCCGGAATATTTACCCTTACGATAGCAGAGCGCATACCTTCCATACGACTAATGATGCGGGATAGATCACCATTAATAGCTCTTGTTAGTTTAATTCGTTTATCATAATCACTAGCCGCCCAATCATTTTGATCGAACAATCCATAACCCTCATCTTCAAGTAAATTAGTTCGAGATAGAGCTAAGTATGAAGATTCTATGGCATTTTCATATACCGTTACAGTATATTCACCAGGCTTCTCACTCGGGACGACCTTAGCATCTATATTCACTGATTTCAATTTAGCGACAATCTCAAATGCTCTTGATTGATCTAATTCTTGCACCAGAATAACAGCTTTGCCTTTGTTTTGATTTTCAGGACTTGAGCCCTTGAAAAAAAACATTGTTCCTAGAATTAAAACAAGCAATAAGGCAGCAGCACCTATTAGATAAACTCGCTTCTGTGGATTTGTAAAAATATCTGAAAAAAAATTACCAGTAGCCGGCAGAGTCTGCGCTACCGCACCGGGTAAGTTAGCTTGGTTGGTATCTAAGAGTTCGCCGCCCATTACTTAGTTTTATTCCCATTTTCTCCAACCCCTCTCGTCCAGAAATATGTATAGCGAATTATATTTGCATACTGGTTAACTTATCTACAGCTCCAACTACTTTTTGCGTCACCGCTGTTATTAACTTGAATGCCACTTCAGACTTACCAAGAGCAATCATAACTTCATGTATATCAACATCACCTTTAGTCACAGCACGTATTGATAATTTCTCAGGCTGCGACATTGTTGTATTAGCTTTATTAAGCATCTCTAGCATGGTATTACCAAAACTACTACCAGAGCCTTGATCATTAGTGATGTGGCCCTTTAGACCAGGATTAGCCATTCCTGGGACTTTTGGAATTTGAGCGTAATTATGTGCTTGCATAGATATATAAAACAAGATGAAAGTTATGCTTAGGTTAAGAAAACTAATAAGCTTCTGATATAATTTGAGCGGCTACTATAGGGTTTCCGCCCATAGAGCCATCAAAAAAGGAAAGGTATTAGAAAATGGCAGATATTCAATCGTTTGACACACTAGGTTTCGCAATCGGCTCAGGTATAGCGGCTCTAGGAGTGACTGGTCCAGCTATAGGAGTGGGTAATATAGCAGCTAAAATGCTAGAAGGTGCAGCGCGCCAACCAGAGCATACCGGCTCACTATTCACTAACGCGATAATATTTGCTGGTATGTCAGAGGCACTTGGCATTCTTGCTTGGTTAGTGTCCTTTATGCTCTTCAACAAAATTGGTTAATAGCTAATGGTAGAACTTGATTTCACCGCTTTAGTCTTCGCACTAAGCTTTATATTATTCATCGGCTTAATGCAGCTAGTGTTTTTCACACCGGTGGCGAATAAGATTCATCAGCGTGAAAACGAGATCAACCGAGATAAAGACAAATCAAAGTCTCTTGTTCAAGAGATTCAAGAGCGTATTGCCAAGTTTAAAGATGATCCAGAGGTTCTAGCAGCTCGCAGAGAAGCACACGATCTAATCAATCAAGCAAAATCTGAAGCCAGCGAAGCTAAATCTAGATTAGTAACAGAAACTTCAACTGAACTAAAAGCTTACAAAACTAAGCAAACACAAGTACTAGAATCAGAGCGCAACCAAGTTATCAAAAATCTAGAAGGTCCTATTAAGGAAATCACTGGTCTAATGGTCGGCAAGCTGGTTTCAGGTGCCAGTATCAAACTAAAGGAAGAGCTTAAAGTCTAATGAGTCCAGAACTGACTAAACTTGTACTCGAGAGCAACTTGCTTAACTTCATAGTACTAGCCTTGGTTCTAGTTTGGGCACTCAGTAAGTTTATACCTAAGGCTACCAAGCAACACTCCGAACTGATACGCAAGGAAATAAAAGAAGCAGAAGATGCACGCAAACTAGCAGAATCGAAGCTCGCTGAACTTGAAGCTAAACTTAGCGAATCAAAGGAAGCAGCCAGACAGTTCTTAGAAGAAGCAAAAGAAACCGCCAGAAAAATCAAGGTTCAAGTTCTTGATGATACTAAAGTCGAGATACAACAAATGAAAGAACTCGCCGAAAAAGATTTAGAACTACAAAAATGCATTATCCTGCAATCTATCAAGCAAAAAGTCATAGAAGCAGCCTTCAAGCTTACCGAAGAATCAGTAAAATCAGAAACCAATCGCCAGTTAATAGAAGCTAGTATTAGAGCCGATCTTGAGAAAAACCTAGGAGCCTTAGAAGTTTAATGAAAAGCGGATCTACACTTAAAATAGCTCGTAAATATGCTGAAGCCTTAGCACTAATCAAGCTTGACGCTAACCTAGTCTCTGAACTAACTGCCATCTCTGAGTGTTTCGCTGCTGGCTCTGAATTAGCTAAGCTGCTTAACAACCCTAAGCTACAGGCTGAACAAAAAATAGAACTTATCAATAAGGTTTTTGCAGGCAAGTTAGAGGAAGAGACTTTGCAGCTTCTTAAACTACTAGTTAAGCGTAGAAGATTAGCTATAGCAGAGTGTTTGGGTGAAGCCTACCGAGATGCTTATAATAGAGCACGCGGTATTACTGAAGCTAAGCTCAGCACAGCAGCTGAATTGAGCCCTACTGAGCTAAATCAAATCAAAATTCAATTAGAAAAAATCTTTAATAAAAAAATTGAGCTTAGCAGTAGCCAAGATCCTAGCTTGATAGCCGGTCAGCGTATCGAAGTAGCTGGCAAAGTGATAGACAATAGTATCCAAAGTAAATTAAAACAACTCAAACACTTGGTCAGATGAATCAAACCATAGTTATTGCTGCAGACCATGCTGCCTACAAGCTCAAACAATATTTAGTGACTGTTCTAACTGCTCAAGGACACACAGTTATAGATTTAGGTACTAACACTGAAGAATCAGTTAACTATCCAGATTATGCGCAATCTCTTGCTCGTTATGTTTTGGAGCATAATTGCAAGGGGATACTGATTTGTGGAACAGGAATAGGCATGAGCATAGCAGCCAACCGTTTCAAGGGCATAAGGGCTGCCTTGTGTCATTCAGTAGATTATGCCAAACTCAGCCGCGAGCATAATGATGCTAATGTACTGGTGCTTGGTGCTAGATTCACCACAGAAACTGAGGCTCTAAATATTACTAATACTTGGCTGAGTACTGAGTTTCTTGCGGGAAGACATGCCGAGAGACTCAAGTTAATTGATGCCAACAATGTTAAAATTATCGGCTAAAGTGGTAGAATATTGATCTACACAGTCGCGGCTGTGTTTATTGCTTAAGCTAGCGGAACCTAGCTTCAAGAGATAAATAAGACTTGATGAAAAACGTCCTGTCCGTTTTAGTTGAAAACGAATCTGGTGTGCTTGCGCGCATAGCCGGTCTATTCAGCCGCCGTGGTTATAACATTGAAAGCCTAACTGTGGGTCCCTGCGAAGCCGAGGGACTGAGCCGTATCATTATAGTAACTAATCTTGAAGACTCTGAGCAAATCCAGAAACAGTTACATAAACTTATAAATATCATCAAAATCACGAATTTAAGTG
>JAYVUR010000237.1:0-1749 GCA_043787715.1 Candidatus Melainabacteria bacterium | reverse complement strand
ATTGCTCGCTCTGGGCTTCACTTCTTAATCTTTCCAAAGTATTACAAGTTCCCGAGAATCCTTACTCAGCAAGGAGTTTGGTCAAAGCGGGAATTGCTGTAACTCTATTCATTAAGTGTATTATCTTAGCATAGGTCGTACCGCATAATATAAATAATGTCCAACCCCCTACTATATAAATCCGACTTCGCCGCCTACTCAGAAATACGCGCCGAGCATATTATCCCAGCCGTAGAGCAGATAGTCGCTGAAGCGAAAACTAAGCTTGAAGAAATACTTAGAACCAAAACTCTCAGTTTTGACACCGTGCACCGCGCCTTCATCGCGCTTGAAGAAGATATAGATAGAGTTTGGACACCGATAGAGAATATGCTCTCACTAGTTGGCAGCCAAGATATTCGCGATGCTGCTGAAGAGGCGCGCAATACGGTAGTAGCCTTCTATAATGACTACTCGCTGGATGAGCGCGTATATAAGCTTATTAAGGCTTATGATGTCAGTCCAGATGCAAAGCAATTGCAAGGCGAATATTTGCGCTATCACCAAGACACGCTTAAAGACTTGAAGCTCTCTGGCGCTGAGCTTGAGGGCGGAGCCAAGGAAGAATTCAAGAAGCTTAATCTTGAACTTGCACGGCTAAGCCAGAAGTTCTCTGATAATGTAACCGATTCTAAATTCGAACTGCTAATCACCAAGCAAGAAGATTTATCAGGTTTGCCGGCAGATTTTATTGAAATAGCCGAGCACGCCGCCAAGGAGAAGAAGCAAGCAGGCTGGTTAGTTAATCTTGATTACCCTTCTTATGGTCCCTTCATGAAATTCTCAGATAAGGGCAATCTGCGCAAACAACTATATATAGAATACCTATCTAAAGCCAGTCCTAATAAGCATCCTAGCCGCAATAATAACGAACTAATAACCAAGATACGCGAAGCGAAGGCGCGCAAATCTAAACTAGTTAAATTCAATAACTACGCTGAGTATTCGCTCTGCACCAAAATGGCAGAGAACCCGACTAGAGTACTAGAGTTCTTGGAGCGCATCGCTGTAGCTGTCAAGCCACTAGCTCAGCGCGAATATCAAGAACTGGTAAAATTCCAGCAAGAACTTGGCTACCAAAACACAGAGAATAATTCTAATCTTGTCTATCCATGGGATAGAGATTACCTCGCCGAGAAACTGCGCAAAGCTAAATACGATCTAGATAGCAATCTTATTAAACAATATTTCGAGCTCAATACCACTCTTCAAGGTATGTATAGTATCGCCGAGAGATTATTCGGGTTGCGCATACAGAAAAGCACCGCGCAAATTCAAACTTGGCACCAAGATGTAGCAGTCTATGAAGTACTGGACGCTGTATCGAGCGAGGTTATTGGTTGCTTCTATACTGATTTATTCCCGCGCGAGACCAAGCGCCAAGGCGCATGGATGATGCCACTGGTGCAAGGCGAGAAGCGCACGCAGGATTACCGCAAACCTCAGTGTGTGCTGAGCTGCAATCTCACTCGCCCTCTTGGTGATAAACCTAGTTTGCTTACCCATTTAGAAGTAACCACTCTCTTCCATGAATTCGGTCATGGGCTGCATCACCTGCTCACTCGCGCCGAGCTTTCACCAATGGCAGGCACCAATGTTGAGTGGGATTTCGTTGAACTGCCAAGTCAGCTACTGGAGAACTTCTGTTGGGAAATAGATTCTCTATCTATATTTGCTAAGCATCATAGAACCGGCGAAGCTATACCTAAG
>JAYVUR010000236.1:0-4348 GCA_043787715.1 Candidatus Melainabacteria bacterium | reverse complement strand
GGTGAAGCTTTCGACAAGGTGGCAAGACTAATGGACCTGCCTTATCCGGGGGGACCGCATATGGACAAGTTGGCGAAAGAGGCACTTGCTATAAAGGGTGCACTCACCCACGAAAGCGCAGAAACGTGCCGTAAGGCACCTTTCTGCTCTCCTGAGCGTAGCGAAGGATCCCCTCGCTACGAATTCAAAATCCCTGACGTCCCCAATTTAGATTTTAGTTTCAGTGGACTTAAAACTGCCGCCCTAAGACTTAAAGAAAAACTTGGCGAAGAAATCTGGCAGCGTGATAAGGCTGCTATTGCTCTAGCCTTCCAGAATACTGTCGCAGAGTTTCTCTACTCCAAGGTAGCCGAAGCCCAAAGGATAACAAATATCAGTACTATTATTATCGCTGGTGGCGTAGCTGCCAACAGCTCAGTGCGTAAGCGTTTCAGTGAAGGATTCTCACAAATATATTATCCACCACTAAAACTCTGCACCGATAATGCCGCGATGATAGCAGCAGCAGCTTATCATCTTCAGCCTAGTGATTTAGGGTTTGAGGTTTATTCGCGTCAGTAACAGCATGGGGATCCTTCGCTTCGCTCAGGATGACACTTTCTTGAGCAGCGCCACCACCTCAATATGATAAGTATGCGGGAACATATCTACTGGCTGAATCTCTTGTACTTCATAACCATATTTCTCTAAATACTTAATGTCTCTAGTGAGAGTGACGGGATTACAACTTACATAAATAACATTAGGTGGAGCGATTTTACCAAGAGAATCTAATACTTTGTTGGTGCAGCCCTTGCGCGGCGGGTTCACCAACACCAGATCCAAGGCTTGCTTATCACGCGAGAACTGCGAGCGAGCAACGAACTCTTCTATATGATCTTCAACCTCACCAGTCTTAAAATTAACGCTACTAATCTTATTCAATTCAGCATTCGCAATACCATTACGCACCGCAGCATCCACCACTTCTATAGCCGTGATCTGCATCAATGGATATTCAGCAGCCAGCGACAGAGCTAGTGTACCTATACCAGCATAAGCATCGAGGAGTTCAGCTCCGACAGGGTTAAGCTCCTCAGTCTCAATCAGAGACTGGACTTGAGCCTTAACTACATCTACAATCTTAGCGAATTGACTATTATTAATCTGAAAAAAACTACTTGGCGAAATCTTAAACTTGAGCTCACCAAGCTGATCCTCAATAATACCTGAACCTAACAAAACTATAGTCTTATCACCAAATATCACATTAGTAGAAGCATCATTATAGTTAAGGCAGCAACCTTTAAGCTGCGGATATTTAGACATCAATGCCGTAAATATTTCTTTAAGTCTTTCTTCAGTAGCACTATGCTCTGGCTTCATCAATTCACGAGCACGCACTATAAGAGTGAGTAAGACTTGGCTTTGATCTTGATTAGCTCTCAGATTGATATGCCTTAAAAGAGGCTTGCCAATAAATTTCTGACTGCAAAGCTCCTTGATATCTTCAACAATCGCATCGAAGATTTCATACTGTACTGGACAGTATTTCACATTGACTAGTTCATGAGTATTGCGCTTATAATAGCCAGCAAGAAGCCTATGACCATTGGCTTCCACCGTCTCAACCGGATAAGTAATCTTATTACGATAGCGCCAAGGATCCTCCATTGCTATAACTGGCGGGATTAGCATGTGTAATGGACGCGGCGTCTTCAGCTCAGCCTTGCGCACGGAGTCTATAACGTTCTGGCGCTTAAACTCAAGCTGTTCTGTATAACTAATATGCTGCCACTGGCAACCACCACAGACCTTGTGTAGTTTACACGGTGGGTCCACCATACGCAGCTCACTAGGCTTAACTATCTCATCAATAGTCGCATAAGCAAAACTCCTACGATGATCATAAATATGAGCGCGCACAATATCACCTGGACAAGCATTCTCTACAAAAACCACTAAGCCATCATCTAGATGTGACACCGCATGCGCACCATGTGCCATAGATTCTATTTCTAAATTAAGATCTTGGAGGACTAGATTCATGAAAGTACCAACACTTTATCTATAGCACGTTTGATCAGTTGATTGCCAGCAAGATTGGCTTGGTTAGAGCCTTTGGACAGATATGCTCTACGCTCTTCAAGATCTTGCGGAAACTCAACACTAAGATCAGCAAGTGCCACACCCGTATGCATTGCAACACGCTTAAGCGCGTTAGTCCAAGCTGGGATCTCTACTTCCTTAAGATCTACAGAAGTAGGTCTCTCAGCAGCTGGGCAATCAGCAGGGATATGTGGTATCGGGCTAATCAATACTATCTGTGTATGCGGCTTAAGCAAATCAACGACCGCCGTCATCAATACTTCATAAGCTAATAAAGCAGCATGTCCGAACCAAGCATCATTAAGTCCAAAGGATATAAATGTGATATCAGGCTTATAGTTAAGCACATCACGCTTAATATAAAGCAGCGCATCAAGTGCTGAAGCCCCAGAGACTCCGCAATTCGCAATAGTGGTTTTATGCGCCAATTCTTGCGACCAAAGATAATGGAAGCTCTCTTCATAACGCAATTCCCATCCGGGTTGTAGCCCAAGAGTCACCTGATCACCCCAAGCTACCACGCGCAGAGCTTTATCAAGCTTGTAATTCAATACTGGGCTTTTATAATTAGCAGCATCAGACTTCTCCACTAACTGAGAGAGCACATGATTAATAGAACTAATGTCTTCGCCAAGCCTAAGACTACAATAAGCAGTCATAGCAAGAGCTATCGATGCCGACTGATAACGTTGCGCATCAAAAGCTGGCTTAAATTCAGTATTTTGTTTAAGCAACTTATTAGCAAGCTCCAACCACTTCTCTGGATCAAGTGGGTTGTTCAATCTAAACTCATCAATAAACAAAGCCAAATCTGGCGGCAAAACTTCAAGCACATTAGTAATCTTGTCGAGTACATCATTAAGCTTCTCGGCTATTTCTGGACTCTTCGATAAATCCAGAGCATTATGGTAACAATTAAAGGCATGCGGAAAGAACCTTAGCTCCATAGCAAAGTCGCCAGCATGCAACCAATCTTCCACTGTGTGCAAAGTTGGGTCACGTTTAAGTGACTGCAACATGATTTGGGTTAGTTTGAGGTCGCGGAGCATGGCTTATTACTGCAGGCAAAAAAAGCAGCTATTAATAGTATACGACTTGCTTATAAAGCTGCTGTCTTCTCAGCAAACGCTTTGATTAACTTATCAGCATGCAGAGTAGTAACATCAGCAGGTTTACCATTCACCGTATTTTCATACTCAACGAAGTCTTGCATAGTTTCAGCCGCTTGCCTCATCATATCTAACTGTCCATCTTTATTAGCTGGGTAGGAGGATTCCGGAGCAACAAAATCACCAACATAACGTTGCCACTTACCACCCTTAAATTCAAATACAGCTGGTTGCTTAGAAGCATCTATATGATACTCAGCATTAAATACGTCTCTAATATTTTGTCCATCTGCAGTTTTGTGTCTTAGGGTAAGAGCAACCTCGTGATTACCTCTCTCATTAGCCTCTTGTTTATAATCAAGCGTCACGTTTTTATTATCATTAACAAAAGTTTGGAACTTAGCTACACGCTCTTTGTATAGAGGAATCAATTCTAAAGCAATAGAATAAGCTTCTGATTTCTTAGCTAAAGCTTCTGTTTTGGAAGCAACCTCTGGACTATCAACGCCAGCTTGGCTGAGTGCCGCTAACTCTGATTCAGTCTCGGAAAGTAACTTAGCCGTATGTGAATGTAACTCATCCAATTGAGCAATAGTGCCTTTTTGGTTATTACCAAGTAAATCATTCTTAATAGAGACAAGGTTAAGCATAGGAAGTATTTCCCACATAATTTTGTGGACTCCACCTATACCTTGATCCAGTCTATCGATACCGGCACTTAAAATACCCTCTATATGAACAGGATTAGGATATGCAACCTTAGCCTCTTGGTCGTTCCAATATAAGCCACCCTCGAACAATTCATTAGCTGGACCTTTAGGCAACAACACCTTGGTCAAGAAATCCCAGAAGCCTTTTTGCGGTCCATTATGTAGCAAAATGGTTTTGAGTGAAGTTATAAATGCTTCATCAGTCATCTTGCCTTGGATATAGTTATCAATTGCAGTAACTAAGCCCGGCAATTCATGCATAAAACCAGCAAAGACACCATTAGTTTTGAAAATATCTCTGGCACGATCAACCGAAAGATTAGGATTTAGTAGCGTTAAGAGTGTCAATCCCCCCAAACTTAAAACAACTTAGTTACCT
This sequence comes from Candidatus Melainabacteria bacterium, assembly GCA_043787715.1. Lineage (GTDB taxonomy): Bacteria > Cyanobacteriota > Vampirovibrionia > LMEP-6097 > LMEP-6097 > CAYUFH01. The sequence continues at coordinate 62 of JAYVUR010000236.1, read as the reverse complement.
ACCTTTAGCAGCCTAATTTTATCTACCTGATATCGCTCATAATACTGGCTAGGGGATGTTTT
>JAYVUR010000235.1:0-2289 GCA_043787715.1 Candidatus Melainabacteria bacterium | reverse complement strand
GAATATCATCATCACTGGGTTTGCGAATATTACGAAGATTAGTACCGTCGCCATATTCTTCCGCTGGAGTGATTTGTTTTTCGGCGATGTGATTAATCTCTGATGGGCTCAGTGCGTGCAGAGTTACACTAGGAAAATCAGATTTGATTTGCTGGAATAATTCAGTGTAGTAATCAAGCCCAAGATTAGGATTGTGACCGCCTTGCAGCAGCACTTCGGTGCCACCGATATCTACCAGCTCTTGGATTTTTTGTTTGAGCAGAGAATATGGATGTACGTAAGCTGGGTTACTCTTCTTGCGTTCATCACGTTCAATCGCGCCATCATAATGCACGCCTTCAGCGTCAAGACTAGGGTAAGTATAGAAAGCACAAAAACTACAGCTAGCTGTGCAAACATTCGAGTAATTAACATTGCGCTGCACCACATAAGTGGTCGGCTCATTATTGGGATGATTGCGCTGGCGGATTTCGCTCGCTACGTAACCTAAATCTAGAATGCTTGCGTTCTTGAATAATTCAAGCGCCTCTGCTGCGCTGATGCGCTCGCCATTAAGAGCGCGGTTGAGGATGGGATTAGCGGTGTTTACTAAGGGCATTAGGGATAATCATAAGTTATTTGCTTGAGCTATTCGCAGTGGGGCGGATAGCTGGTTAAGATAAGGAGCAATTATTGCGACAACTATATCATCATAATGATATAATCACGCGATATGAGCGGCAGGCTTAGCCTCAATAAAGAGCAGATATTTGCTGTACTTAAGGAGCAAAACGAAGTTTTTCAGCAGCCTCTGCCTCGTTTGCTTAAACGCAGGCATAGTCAAGTTCTAGCCCAGCTAGCTAGCACTAAGCAGCTAACTATTCTTGAAGGTTTGCGTCGTAGTGGCAAGACTACGGTGCTTAGAGAATTGCAAGCCTTGCTGCTAACTCACTGTGAGCGCAAACAAATTCTCTACATCAACCTTGAAGACCATCGTTTTATTAATTCGCTTGGCTCTAGTCTGGTGATGGAAGCTTATGCTGCATACCAAGAGCGAGTAGTAGCGAGCGGGCAGATTTATGTTCTGCTTGAAGGAGTGAATTTACTTGCTGATGATGAGCGCAGAGAACTTAATGCTTGGATGCAAGCACTGCCTGAAGTCAAATTTATACTTAGCTACTCTGGTAAGGGCGTTGCGCAATATTTTTGTCATGCGGCTGTTCACTCAATATATCCACTGAGTTATAGCGAGTGGGTAGCAGCGACCAAGCAGAATTTTGGGGCTTTGAGTTTTGCAGAGTATCAGCAGCGAGGTGGGCTTGCGCTTCTCAGTGGCACTAATATAGATTATTCGGCTTACTTAGATTCAGTGCTGATGCGCGATATAGTCGAGCAGTACCAGATTCGCAATGTCGGTCTGCTTAAGCGCCTTGCAATATATTTAATTAGTTCTATTGGTGAACGTTTCTCGTATAATCAAGCCGCTCAGGATTTAGACGCTTCGATAAACACTATTAGAGATTACGTGGCTGCTCTTGAAGCATCGGGATTATTTATTCTTATTGATGAAGCTTCTAGCGCCAAAAACTCTACTACTCAATCCAAAGTACATGTAGTAGATAATGGACTCGCTAGAGCTCTTAATCTTGGGTTAGAGCTGGGGCTTGCTGAGAATTTAATAGAGAACACAATATTGTTTGAACTTAAACAATCTTCAATAGAAGTTCATTATCATAAAGCTAAGCGCGAATGTGATTTCGTCATCAAGCGTGATTCAGGGGTAGAGCTGCTGCAAGTTATAGAATCAGCCTTAAGTCTGCGCAAGGTAGATAGCGATATTCGTATCAAAGGTTTAATTGAAGCGCGTGAAATGTTTAACACTAATAAGGCTGTAGTTGTGACTGCCGATGGTAGTAACCTAGTGCTAGCTAGTCAGGCTGGAGATATAGCGTTGATGCCGGTGTGGGAGTGGATTGCTTCGTCACTACGCTCCTCGCAATGACAGCGTTAAGCTATCTTTGCCACTATCACTTCAAGCCCTTGAGAAATCTTCTTCAACACAACCTCATCATTAGCTTCCATATATACTCTGCACATCGCTTCAGTGCCGCTAGGTCTTGCTAGTATCCAAGCACCATTATCAAGATAGACTTTAGTGCCTTCAGTTTTATCGACGCGCGCTACTTTGTAGCCTGCAATCTCGCGCAGAGCTGGGTCAGCGAAAGTCGCTATGAATTTGTCTTTGACACTGCCGTCCATATGCAGGTCGAGGCGATTGTAGTAATAGTGTTTGCCTACTAATGTTTGCAC
>JAYVUR010000234.1:0-3865 GCA_043787715.1 Candidatus Melainabacteria bacterium | reverse complement strand
CTTTGTTTTCAAGGCTAGTTTCGATAAGGCTAATCGTAGTTCTATTAATGGCTTCAGGGGCCCGGGTTTAGAGCGCGGGCTTGAGATGCTCGCTGCCGTGCGCAGCAAATATGGCTTGCCTATAGTTTCTGATGTGCATGATTGTGAGCAAGCAAGGGTTGCTGGCGAAGTCCTAGATATTATTCAAGTACCTGCTTTTCTCTGCCGCCAGACTGATCTTATAGTCGCTGCTGCCCAAACCGGCAAAGTGCTTAATATTAAGAAGGGTCAATTCCTCTCACCAGCTGAAGTTGCTAATATCCAGAAAAAATGCCAAGAGGCTGGCAATAATAATTTGTTTATCTGCGAGCGCGGATCTAGTTTTGGTTATAACAATCTTGTTGTTGATATGCGTAGCTTCGAGCAGATTCGTCAGCTTGGTATTAGAACTATTTTCGATGCTACTCACTCTTGCCAGCTCCCCGGTGCTGGTGGCGATAAATCTCTAGGCAATAGTGCCTTCGCACCGATACTTGCACGCGCTGCTGTAGCTGCTGGCGCTACTGGTATCTTCGCAGAGACTCACCCTCAGCCAAGTGAAGCATTATCAGATGGACCCAATATGATTCCACTTGATAAGCTTGAAGATGCTCTAGATTCTGTGCTTAAAGTACGTGGAGTGCTGATGCAGACTAGTGCTGTAGTTTAGTCGAAATAGTATGGTGCTTAGGAGCAGGATTGAACTGCCGGCCTCTTCATTACCAATGAAGTGCTCTACCACTGAGCTACCCAAGCACGCATTAGGATTTTATCACACCATTTGAAACCCACTTATTGAGCCGCTTGCTGATTAGTTTCTTTGCGTCTTGCAACACAGAGATATAAATACATTTCTTCATCAACAGTATCTGGTTCTATACTTGATGTCTCAGGATCATTCAGCCATTGGTTGTATATAAACTTATCGTCACCATCATAAAGTTGATAAGAAAGCACTGTTGAAGTGTGAGCATCACAGTTGTAAAGTACACTAGAATCTACTCGCTTAGTCATAAGCACAGCACGTCCGTCTTTACTCTCAAAAGGAATTGGTTCAAGTTCTTGGAATACTACCTTGGTCCACGCTTTAACTGCATGAGGAGAATCTTCAATGCGATTTTCATCTACATATACTGATTTAAGATTGCCACTAGTGGTGCGGGTGATAAATTTCCATTTATTTTCTTTGTACTCAAAAACATTCACGCAAGAGCTGCATACAAAAGTAATGAGCAAAAACCCTAAAAATACTCTTGTTCTGTAGAGATTTAACATCAGATAAGCTCCTAATTGCATTATACCCAGTTTAACGAGATTTGCTACAATCGCAGTCACTTGTCCTAGTGGTGGAATTGGTAGACACGCCATCTTGAGGGGGTGGTGGCTTCGGCCGTAAGAGTTCAAATCTCTTCTAGGACACCATATAATTATTTTTTTGTACAACCCAAAGGTGTGGACTACAAGTCACTGTTGGTCCTAATTTACAGATTTGCAAATTTGTTACCTCTGTAGCACTCAACTCTGCAGCCAATTGCTGAGCTAGTTCGTCAAGGTTTTCATAACAAGGCAAAGCATTCTTGCCAATCTCCGTAACATTTGGCCAAATATGAACACCAAGTTTAGTATTAATGAACTCTAAACCAAATCTATGCTTAGTATGCCTTGCCCAAGCTTGTACTGGCAATTCCCATTCCCTTAAAAAACGTTCTGGTGATGGCTTTTCAGCTGACCCTGTCGGAAAACTTTGTGCTAGATCTATAATAGGGATCTGACTAGGCATCGCTATTAAAATAATAGCATGGACATAGGTTATTATATTATAGATAGTTAATGATCTATTGTGACAACGCCGCCACCACTCAGCTAGACCCGCGTCTACTAGAGTTAGTTGCGCGTGATTACGCTAATCCCAGTAGTTTGCACTCTGCCGGGCGCGCCGCTAGAGCCGCACTAGAAGAGGCTCGCACCAAGATTGCTCAGAGCATTAACGCTGAGCCTGAAGAAATCATCTTCACTAGCGGGGCTACTGAATCCAACAACACTATTCTTGCTGCTCTTGATTACGACTTGCTTATCACCAGTCCTAGCGAGCATGCTAGTCTCTTGGAGCCGGCTAAGGCTCACGCACGTGAAATCATTTGGCTAAATCTGGATCAAGAAGGATTTATTAATCTCAGTGAATTAGAGAATCATCTCAAACAACAGCAAGGCAAAAAAATTCTAGTAAGCATTATGCACGGCAATAACGAGATTGCAACTGTGCAAGACCTAGCAGCCATCGGTGTTTTATGCAAGCAACACAAAGCCATCTTCCACACCGATGCCGCCCAGACTTGGCTCAAGCTGCCACTTGATGTGCACGCGATGAATATAGGTGCGCTCTCGGCTTCAGCCCACAAAGTACATGGACCGCGGGGCGTGGGGTTTCTGTATCTTCGCGCAGGGACGACTCTGCGCAGCGAAGGCTTGCTACTAGGCGGCGCTCAGGAACATGGTCTCAGAGCTGGCACCGAGAATGTCAGTGGCATAGTAGCGATGGCTGAACTAAGCAAGCTATATAAACCGACTAAACTACGCGAATTAGAAAGCCTCTTAATTACAGAATTGCGTAAGATACCGGGACTAATAATTAATGGCGCTCAAGATCGCAGCTGCTGCGTGCCCGGCATTATCAATATCGCCCAAACTAAATGGTTAAGTGAACAACTAGTCTTGCAAATGGATCTTAAAAATATCTGTATCAGTTCAGGTTCAGCTTGCTCATCTAATAAAACTGCCACTGAAATCCAAAGTTCATATGTGCTGCGTGCCTGCCGTATCCCGGAAGAGATAGCTAGCAGGTCAGTGAGATTGTCGCTGTCGGTGATGAATACTGAAGAACAGATCAAAACCCTAATACGCAATCTTATCTTGCTTCGTTAAGCCACTCTGGCAGCCACTGTTATTAGACCTGTAAATCTGTGGAAAACTATAGTTAGTGGCTGATCCAGAACTAGATGAGCTAGAAGACGAGCTCGAGCTAGAAACCCCTAACCCTGAAATCCCTAATGAGGCAGAACTGCATGATGCAGAGTTGCTTGAGCGCGAGCTTGCTGAAGAAGAAGTCAAAGCTGCCGAGAAACAAGACCGAGCCCAAATTAATGACGGCGTTTATTTATACCTTAAAGAAATTGGCAAGATACCACCATTAGCAATAGGTGAAGAGTTGATACTAGCGCGTGCTATCGAAAGAGGCGGCGAAGAAGCGGAGCGAGCTAAACGTAAGCTAGTATCTGCCAATCTCAGATTAGTTATTAATGTCGCGAAGCGCTACACGCAAGATAGTTGGAATCTACTTGATCTTATTCAAGAAGGTAATCTTGGTCTGATTAGAGCAGCAGAGAAATTCGATAGGATCAAGGGTTACAAGTTCAGCACTTGTGCTACTTGGTGGATACGTCAATCCATCAGTAGGTCTATCGGTGAGAAGTCTCGTGCCATCAGGATTCCAGCGCATATGATTGAGCAAGCGAGTCGTTTGCGCAAGGTTAAATTCGAACTTAGTCAAGGTTTAGGACGTGCTCCTTCTGATCAAGAATTGATGGAGGCGCTTGATATTGATCTAGAGCGTTTACGTGAAATCGAGACTTTGCATATGCAAACCGTTTCTATGTCCACTCGTGTTGGCAAGGAGCAAGATTCAGATCTAACTGAGTTTATAGAATCTGGTGACACTTTTGCGGCACCTGACGCTGCTGTGATTAGTAAGATGCTTAAACATCAACTCAAAAAAACTATTGAGTTTTTGTCAGAAGAAGAACAGAATGTACTAATACTTCGCTATGGACTAATTGAGCAAGAAGGTGAA
>JAYVUR010000233.1:0-2907 GCA_043787715.1 Candidatus Melainabacteria bacterium | reverse complement strand
GGGGTCACATCAAGCAAGACTACATCCTTCACATCACCAGCCAGCACGCCGCCTTGTATCGCAGCACCAACAGCTACCACTTCATCGGGATTCACACCTTGATGCGGGTCTTTACCAGTGATGTCCTTAACTAGTTTTTGCACAGCTGGGATACGAATGGATCCGCCGACAAGAATTACTTCATTGAGATCAGAGATCTTAATACCAGCATCTTTGATCGCTTGGTTAAGTGGACCCTTCAGCTTATCGAATAGGTGCGCACAAAGATTCTCAAAAGTCGCTCTATTAATGCGCATCTCAAGATGCTTAGGACCAGTCGCATCAGCCGTAATAAACGGCAAACTAATCGTAGTTTCTGTTAGTGTCGATAATTCGACTTTGGCTTTCTCGGCAGCTTCAGTTAGACGCTGCAACGCTTGCGCATCACTGCGCAAATCTATACCATTGTCTTTCTTGAATTGATCAGCAATATGATCTACCAAGACCTGATCGAAGTCATCACCACCAAGGCGTGAGTCTCCAGCTGTAGATTTCACCTCGAAGACACCATCACCTAATTCAAGAATACTTACATCGAAAGTACCACCACCAAGATCAAAAACCAGAATAGTAGAATCGTGTTTTTTATCGAGTCCATAAGCCAGTGCAGCAGCCGTCGGCTCATTGATGATACGCAAAACTTCAAGTCCAGCGATTTTACCAGCATCCTTGGTCGCCTGTCTCTGAGAGTCATTGAAGTAAGCTGGCACAGTTACCACTGCGTATTTGATTTCTTGTCCAAGATACTTCTCAGCATCTTCCTTGAGCTTGCGCAAAACTAGAGCAGCTACTTCTTGTGGCGCGTATTCTTTATCGCCAACCTTGATATTCACCGAAGCATTCTTGCCTTGAGTAGTCTCGTAGGGTAGATTCTTGCGATCAGCCTCAGTCTCAGCCCAACTATGACCAATTAATCGCTTCGCACTATAAACAGTGTCGCGCGGTTTAAGCACTCGCTGGCGTTTAGCGATTTGACCTACCGAGCGGTCTTGCCCGAGATAGACCACCGATGGAGTAGTGCGCGCACCTTCGGCGTTGGGGATCACCACTGGATCACCAGCCTCCATGATCGCCATACAGGAATTGGTGGTACCCAAGTCTATACCTAATACTTTGCCTTGAACTTTCTTTTCTGCCATAACGCTGCTGATTATAGCACCAGCAAATCCCTTGCTAGGCGCAGGTTCACAAAGTTTTAGCCTCATACTAAGCTTGAATATTTTGCCAAGTATTAAGCGGGGGAATTTGCTAGAATTGAGACCCTAAATCCAAAAAGGGGGATATAACATGTCACGTAAAGAACTAAATCAAGTAGTACTAGTAGGTAGAGTGGGCAAAGATCCAGAAATTAAATATTTCGAGTCTGGCACTAGCATGGCGATGTTCTCGCTTGCTATCAATCGTCCGACTAAGGAGAAGAAAACCGACTGGTTCGATATTAAACTCTGGGGCCGTCAAGCTGAGATCGCTGGTGAGTATGTGCGCAAGGGCTCACTCATCGGTATCGAAGGTAATTTAGATTTCGATAGCTGGAATGATAAAACTTCTGGTGAACTGCAAGTCAAACCAGTAATTCTCGCTAGCAACTTGCGCCTGCTTGGTGGACGCAATGATAACGCGCCGGTTGAGAATAACTAGTTAACGCGAAGGGGACAATATGAAATCAAATGATCAAATAAAATTTGAGGCGGAGACCTGTATAAATAAGTCTGTTAAGATGATGGAAAGAGTACGATCATGAGTCTTAGCAATGAAGAAGTTTTTCAGTTGGTTTATGGCTTTATACTACTTATTGCCTTTGACTTGAGTTTTACACATCAAGGTTGGCGACTAGAGCAGAGTGAAGGCCTGTCTAACAAATGCAAGTATAAAAATTTCTGGCTTAGTATACATATGCTACCTAGGCTGAAGTAATCAGTCGAAACGTTTAGAGTATTGGTCTAATAAATTTCTGATCATAGTCTGATAATGAGTATCTAGCTCATCGGCCTTACGTTTGAAAAATTGGACACTGCGCTGACTTAAAGTTAATGTGACTTTAACACCCTCTTCTTTGAACACTAGTGCGCTTGGAGGGGGCAAGAAGTCCTCAATTACTCTTAGGTTCATTTTGTGGTCTGTGTACTTTACGGGTTTTTTCTTCTTCATAAATCTTCGTGCCTTTGCGCCAATAGCCTGCGTAATTCGTCCCGCTCGAAATACACTATATGTATAATACTACCATATAATTATATGTAAAATATACCATATGAAGATTAAGGTTACACTAAAGACGACAAACTCATTGAAACAAGGGGGTATTTAGACCCCAAAACACTGGTTCTGCAAAAATATTCCCAGATAAGACTTGACAAAAGTCACGGGGGGGGGTATTATTTATAGCCATGATTCCAGGTAATACAATTCAAAAGTTAAGATTCGTACTAGCAGGTGAGGACATGCTGTTCAGCCCAGCGTGGGCAGACCCTAGTTGCATACTAAATGATAGGACTAATAAGGCAGCAGGGGAAGCTTTTACTAGGAGCAAAGACTCTAAAAAGTCTATTGTAGATGCCCTATCTTCACCCAGCGCAGATATAACTAGTGACACCTCATACAAAGATAGAATGGTAACCCCAAACATTATCGATCTTAATGCCAACCCTATTGCTTGCTATCTAGGCGATTTAACCAAACTTACCCATTATGTTAGAGAATTGGTGGAGCCAGCTGTCAGATACTTACAGCGCCTACCTAAAGATATAGCTCCTGAAGTAAAAGCTAAAGTTGATCCCGAATTCCGACTTGAAGTTAAATTTTTAGATTATACTCACTCATTAATTAGTAAGGTCGGGACTTAGTTTAGCAGGAATATCAGAGTTTGAGCAG
>JAYVUR010000232.1:0-1726 GCA_043787715.1 Candidatus Melainabacteria bacterium | reverse complement strand
GTGCCATCACCGATCCACTAGATGCAGTTGGTAACACTACTAAGGCTGTCACTAAGGGCTATGCGATTGGTTCTGCTGCTCTTGCTGCAATAGTCTTGTTCACTTGCTTCCGTGCAGATCTTAATAAGGCTATTCTTGAACATAACCTTAAGTTCTCTACCGAAATACTGCCACCTAATTTCGATCTTTCTGATCCTTATGTATTAAGCGGACTTTTTATTGGTGGTATGATCCCATTCCTCTTCTGTTCTTTTGCCATGATTTCTGTCGGTAAAGTTGCAGGGCGAGTGGTGCATGAAGTAAGAAGACAATTCAATGAGATTCCGGGCATTATGCAATTCGAAGCTAAACCAGATTATGCTACTTGCGTAGATATAGTTACTCGTGGTGCTATTCAGGAGATGGTAGTTCCCGCTCTCTTGCCGGTATTGGTACCTATAGTTATTACACTTGTGGGTGTCTTATTCTTGAACTCAGTTGAGGAGCTGGCTGCGGCTCGTATTATGGGCGGCGTGCTGGTTGGTAGTATAGTTACTGGTATATTTCAGGCTATTTCTATGACCTCGGGTGGTGGTGCCTGGGATAACGCTAAGAAATATATAGAAGATGGCAATAGTGGTGGCAAGGGCTCTGAAGCTCACAAGGCTTCTATTACTGGTGATACCGTAGGTGATCCTTATAAGGATACTGCCGGTCCTGCTATTAACCCGATGATTAAAATAGTGAATATTATTGCGCTACTTTTGGTGCCGTATTTGCTGGTTGGTATTTAGAGCCTATCCGGAAAGCGCCCAGATGCTAGGCATGCGAGCCCGAGCAAGCGGAGTTTACTAAACGTAAATGAGCATTGTGAGGGCGAGCATAACAACGCAGATGGGACTTTCCGGACAGGCTCTTAGCCACCAAGTATAGTGCTGAGGTGATCTTTAAGCTCTAACTTCTGCTTAAGCTTACTATGTGCAGTAAGCTCAGGATCTTCTTCTATGAGATGTTGTGCGGATTTACGTGCCATATTAAGTATCTCCTCATGGTCAGCTAAGCCTTTGAGCGCTGATTCTGGCAGTCCAGATTGTTTGACTCCTAAGAAATCTCCAGCGCCGCGCATGCGCAGATCTTGCTGCGCCACTATGAAGCCGTTATTGGTGTGCTCTAGTACAGCAAGTCTCTCTAAAGCATTAGCTGAGCGTGATCCACTATGAAGATAGCAGTATGATTGCATATCATTACGCCCGACTCTACCTCTAAGCTGATGCAATTGTGCTAGCCCGAAGCGTTCAGCAGATTCTATAAGCATCACTGTAGCTTCGCGCACATCCACGCCTACTTCTATTACTGTCGTTGCTACTAGTAGGTTGATCTCACCGCTGCGAAATTTGTCCATAACTGTGTCGCGCTCATCGCTAGGTAGTTTGCCGTGTACAAGTCCTGTACGAATAATAATATTATCTTTGAATATATTATTCTTGAGATTCTCATATTCTGCCGTAGCGGCTTTGGCTGAGAGGACTTCAGATTCATCAATAAGCGGAAACACTATGTAGGTTTTATTGCCCTTGGCTATTTCAGCTGCGATTTGTTTGTAGACCTCGGATTTTTTGATACTGCTACCTACTATCTTGGTGATGATCGGTAATCTACCGGCTGGCATCTCGTCGATCTCAGTCATATCCAAGTCGCCATGCATGGTGAGAGCCAGTGTGCGCGGTATAGGAGTAGCGGTCATGAA
>JAYVUR010000231.1:0-8748 GCA_043787715.1 Candidatus Melainabacteria bacterium | reverse complement strand
CCACCATAGAGTATGCGAACACTAGATGCCGCATCAGCACCGAAGGTCTTAGCGATTTCTGCACGTATAACTTTAATCACACGATTAGCTTCTGGAGTGTCGCAAGTCTTGCCAGTACCGATAGCCCAAATTGGTTCGTAAGCAATAACTAGTTTTTCAGCGAAACCATCAGGACTGACTCCGGCAAGTCCAGCTTGAATTTGCTGGCAGACCCAAGAGTCAGTATTGCCAGCTTCGCGAGTACTAAGACTCTCACCACAGCAGAATATAATTTTAAGACCAGCAGCTAATGCTCTGGAAACTTTTTGATTAATGATTGCGTCTCCTTCTGCAAATATCTCGCGGCGCTCCGAGTGTCCGATTAGCACGTATTCAACACCCTGCTCAAGTAGCATCTCAGCGCTAACTTCACCGGTATAGGCACCGCTAACATGCTGCGAAAGATTTTGTGCACCGAGTTTGCTTTGTTTGAGCTTGGACTTGGCGGTAGCCAAGCTAGTAAAACTTGGAATAATAGCGATTTCAATTTTAGAATCAGGGATTTTATTGCCAGCAATAAAACTTTCTAAAGCTTCAGTGAACTCCATTGCTTCTTTTGCACTTTTGTTAAGTTTCCAATTGCCTGCGATTAGTGGTTTACGGCTCATATTTATTCTCCGAAACATAATTCTAACCTAGTTCCAGATATTTGGTTTCATAAGCAAAATTTTATCTTTTTTTACAGTTTGATATTGACGGCCCGGGCCACCACGCTTACACTGTGAAAGTGGAATCAAATCAACAGTCAGCTAAGAAGAGTTTTATAGGAATTACAGATCACGAACTTGTAGAGTTTGCTCAGACAGGATGTAATCCTTCTTTTGAAGAACTTGTCAAGCGCTATCAGAAAAGAGTCTACTCGTTGCTATATCAACTAGCTCCTGAGTGGAGAGATTTAAATGATTTATCACAAGAAGCATTTATTCGTGTCTATCGTGGCATTCGTAATTTACGTAATCCCAAAACATTTAAATCTTGGTTAAATCAAATAGTACTTAATTTGTTTTACGATGAGTTGCGTAAGCGTCCACGCACAGTTCGCACTGTTAGTCTGGATCAGAGTCTGGAAGACGAATACGGCGAAGGTGACTTCGCGCGTGAGATTCGTGACGACTCCCCACGACCAGATGAAATCACTAGTAATAACGAAGTATCGGAAGTTATACGTGAAGCTATGGCGCAACTACCGGAACAGTTCAGAACCGCTATCGTCCTGAGAGAATTGCAAGGACTTCAGTACGAAGAAATTGCAGAGATGCTGGGATGTGCACTAGGTACGGTTAAATCTCGTATCTGGAGAGCAAGAGAGAGGCTACAGGTCATGCTTAACCCATACTTTGGAGATGATGGTAGGACTCCTACCAAGGGTGAAGATGATGACGGTGGCTATACCACTCAAATTTACGCATAAATACAAGGAAGGAACTCTTTAACTACCCTTTTTGTGCTATTAGTAGAGGTGCTAGTCGCCTTTGCTCGTGCTCGATACGGGTCTGGGTTGGTTGGCTATGGCGATCATGATCGATAAATCAGGTAAGAACGCTAAAAACAAGGGCAAGAATATTAGCCCTAAAGAAGTTTCAGAATTGTTGCGCAATTTTTATAGACCAGATGAAGCTGGTATTCAAGATTTTGACGAATTCTATTCGCAACTGCGTTACAAGATGGACGGTGCGAAGACTGAGATTGCTAGCAGTAACAAGCGCGACCAAATCGAAAGTGATTACGAGAGACGTGAGCGTGAACTTAAAAAAATGCTTGTTGAGATGGATACTCGTGATAAGACTGTTGCCAAGCGTAAACTCGCCAGAACATTTAGGATACTGGCTGCCATATTATTATCGTCGCTTATTGTTGTTGCTGGAGTTTTTGCTTATCAATATTTGCATAAGCCTAAAACTGCCGCTATGAATCTTAATGTCAAGCAGAGCGCTGAGCTTCTGAAGATAGAAACAGAGTGGCAGGCGTATAAGCTGAAGCAGCTTGCTATTATCGAAGAACTTAAACTTAAATTCAATACTGAGATGCAAAAACCGGAACCTAATACGGGGTTGGTTGCGCAGTATGAGCATCAAGTACTTGAAGCGAAAGCCCAATTGAGTCAGGCGAAGACGAAAATGTTATTAGCTAAGAAGAGTGTAAAAGCTTAGATGATGCACTAAACGTGACGTAAGTCACGTTTCTGCTACTGCTGCTGTATAAGTATTAGTACATAATTCTCTGGCTGCAGCTTCAGTAACCTAGCTAGGTTACTTGGATCTGGAATTAAATTACTGGCTTTTATTAAGCAGGCAACTATATCATCTTTATCTATGTGGTCTAGTTGCTGCTCAAGAGCTGTGAGGCTATATTGTTTCTCGGCAAGCAGGTCGCGGCGAGCACTTAGTGATATACCTGGTAGTGATTTGGTTTCTCGCGCACCAATTAGAGCTACTTCAGAGTACTCACGGTAAAGTAAATCAGAGATACTGGTGAACTCAGGAGTTTCAGCTAGGCTTGAGTTGATTTTTTGGAACTTGCCGATAGGGAAGAATTGCTCAAGCTTCTTTAGTGTGTGCTCGGTATCATCACCTAGTTCTACTTTGAGATACTCGATATAAAAATTAATTGGTTTGCGTGGTTTATCGTAATCCTTGAGCAGTTTAAGAGCAGCCGTAATTTCAGAATCAGCACCTTTAAGTGCTAGAGCGCCAGTGACTTCCTTGATCTCAACGCTTGGATTTTCAAATTTAGCAGAAATAAGATAGTTAGCATCAGTAATATCAATGAATCCTGGTTTGTAGAAGTTTAGCTCACGGCTGGTATCTAGGGTGTTGATAAATTTGCGTGCTGCTTCTAATTGAGCTTGATTACCAACTAGGGTAACTGAGTTTTGTCCGGGATTAGTAAAAGCATAGGGCTTAAAAGCTGTATCTGGCTGCACTGAGATGATTTGCTTAAAGAACTCATCATTGAGAGCCCGCGTGATATTAGTTGCCTTGTTGTACAGAATCTGTACATGTTCGAACTCAGCATCACCGACATCTATCTCGGAGACTATGAGTGTATCGTTTTGGAACTTATATCTATAACCAGCGACTTCTATAACTTCCTTGACAGCTTCAATGATGCGTTTGTCGGTGATAGTAATATTCAATTCTTGATCTAGTCCTTGCGGCAAGACTATATTAAAATTGCCAGCTTTAGAGAGAACCATCAGTATCTCAGAGAGCTTAGTCTTAGCGAAAGTAAAACTCACTTTCTTGTTGAGCTTCTCGTTTTCTATTTGTGGCGGATGATAGACTTTATTAGTTCTAAGCGCAAAATCACCAGTGGCAATTACTGGCAGGCAGCTAAGGGTCATGGCAATGGCATAGTTGAGAGATTTAAACTTCACCAATTTTGATTGTAGCGCTTTTAGACAATATCTTTAAGATGCTCAAGTCTATCTTGGTTAAATGCTATGACATCGAAACTAATATTAGTATTGATGGCTTTAAGTTTCTTAAAATTAAGGTAGGCTTGGGCTAATTTTTTGAGTTGTTGGATTTTGTGGTAGCCGACAGCATTAAGGCTGTCGCGCATGGCTGCTTCTCTAGCCTTAACCTCAATGAAGACTAGATACTCTTCCCCGAAGCGCCTAGGATCAAGTGCTACTATGTCCAATTCTCCGCGATTAGAGTAATGCCAATTACGGTCTAGTATCTGATAGCCCAATTCCTCTAGGTAGTCAGCAGCTATTTGCTCGTATTTATTTCCGTAGCTTCTACTATTCATAAAGCGATTTCGGTGTTATATTATGGGCGTATGATTAAACGCCTAATGGGGATAGGTATTAGTTTAGCTCTTTTGCTGCTTATTTGCCAGCCAAGTTGGGCTGTAGCTTTATTAGAGCAGCAGGTGGCTTATGAAGGTGACGAGGTCACTGTGCGCGGTATTAAAGCTGATTTACTTGTTGCTGGTGTTAGTGTGTCTTTTGCGCCGCAAGACTCCAAAACGGATCCGGTAGCACTTAACCATAGAACTTTTAAGCGTGCCACTCATAAAATATTAGCGGCTGAGTTACCGCTTATCCCAACGGATTCACTTACCGGCAGTCTGCTTATCAAAGGTTCTAATAATGAGGTTTTGGCAAGATTACCAATGGTTATTTATAAAACGCCAGCTGGCGTGACACCCCAAGGTGGTGGTGATACGCCAGAAGTTCCAAGTACTGTAGATTCTGGCTTGGTTAATTCGGCGACCATTTTAGCTAGTATTATTACGGGCTTTAGTTCACAAGTTGGCACCGTTACAGCAACAGATACTATCGAAACTGCGATAGAAAAACTGGAAGGAACTAAACTGACTAAAGGTGCGTTTAACTATGAGAATGTAGCTTCTACCAATAAAGACATCGGGGCTCTGACTACAGAAGAACTGCCGGTAGTAGGGGTTAATATCGTAGGCATTACTAGTACTGGTGCTAATACTACGATTGGGAAACTTACAGGTGGTATTGCTGGCCAAATCGTAACCCTAGTTTTTAAGGTCAGTAATATAGCAGTGCGTGATAAAGCTAATAGTGGGGCGGTAGACAGTATTAATATTGCTGGAACTGGTGTGCAGACTTTTGCTGCTGGTGATGTACTTAGATTGCTCTACGTAGATAGTAAATGGGTTGAAATTGGGC
Source organism: Candidatus Melainabacteria bacterium (assembly GCA_043787715.1). Lineage (GTDB taxonomy): Bacteria > Cyanobacteriota > Vampirovibrionia > LMEP-6097 > LMEP-6097 > CAYUFH01. The sequence continues at coordinate 4,058 of JAYVUR010000231.1, read as the reverse complement.
GCTCAACTAATTAATTTTTTGCTTGTATCTTCTGGTGCCATTGTTGGCGCAATTTTGCGTTATGCTGCTGTTCTGTTTTTGCCGCATGCGGTACTAGTTGTGAACATTATCGGTTCTTTTCTTATTGGTTGGTTTACTGCAAGATACAGCGCTGAAAATCTCAGATTGTTAGTGAGTGTTGGCTTCCTTGGTAGCCTTACTACTTTTAGTGCTTATAGTCTTGAAGTGATGCAATTCTTGCAATCAGGACAAATACTTAAAGCCGTTGCTTATGCGGTTTTTAGCGTGCTATGCTGTGTTGCAGCCTGTGGGCTGGGAATGCGATGAAACTAAAAGTTATTTCCTACGGTTATAAATTCTACGAAGAGCAGGGTTTAACACCACCCCAGCATGATTTTCTTTTTAATCTGCGTGATCTAAATAATCCATTTTGGGTGCCCGAGCTTAAACCTTTTAATGGTAAAGATGAGAAAATACAAGAGTTTTTCTTGAAGGATGATGCTTCTCAAAAACGTCTTAGGCTAGTTCAAGAATTAGCTATTGATTTTGTTGATGATTTTCTTAGTAACCCTGGGCGCAAGACGGATGATGAAATGATTTTTGCTTTTAGGTGTACTGGTGGTAAGCATCGCTCGGTTTATTTTGCAGAGCAAGTTCACAAGTCTCTTAATGCTCAGTTCGCCGCTAAGCTTGAAACTGAAATAGAGCATCTAGATCTTTCCAGACACTAGTAGTGGATTGCTTCGCTGCGCTCGCAATGACGTTGACACTGTCATCGCGAGGAGCGTCGCGACGTGGCGATCCATAACTAATGACTATAATTAGTAGAGGTGTTTAGAAGCGAATTCCGTAAATATACTTTCCCTGGTCTTAAGCGCTGGTTATTCTTCACTGTACTTGGCCTTAGTACTATTGCCTTCGGTATTGCTCTAGTTCTTAAAGCTAGACCGGTCACGGTGATTTCACAATTCACATGGAATTTACTATCTTGGGCGGCTGATGTTATGCCACCTACGGTTAGCGGCGTTATCGCGATTAGCATCGGTGCTTTTGTTTTGGTTTTCTCTTTCTTTCAATCTAATAAGCGTGTTTTACATTTAATTGCACCTGATGAAAGTTCTCTTATAGATACTCTTGATAGACATCATATGCAAGGTAAGGGTTTCAAGCTTGTTGCTATTGGTGGCGGCACCGGACTCTCTAACATGTTGCGCGGACTCAAAGTCTACACCGGTAATATCACGGCAGTGGTCACTGTTGCAGATGACGGTGGTAGTAGCGGACGTTTAAGGCAGTCGATGGAGATGGTTCCGCCCGGTGATATTCGTAACTGTATCGCTGCGCTTGCTCATGATGATGAAGTTATCACCCAGTTATTTCAGTATCGCTTCGATGACGATGCCCCTGAAGATTTACGCAAACATAGTTTCGGTAATTTGTTTCTTACTGCCTTAGTTGAACTTGGTGGTACTAATAATATGGCAGACGCTGTTAAGCATGCTTGCCGTATCCTCAAAGCCCGCGGCCAAGTGCTTCCTATAAGTAATGAACCAATGCATCTAATTGCAGAAATGGAAGATGGGTCAATCGTGGAGGGCGAGTCTAATATTCCTGAAGCTGCTGGTAAAATCCGCGACCTTAAATGTAAGCAACCACCTCCTAAGGTATTGCCTGATGTACTGACTGCTGTAGCTGAAGCCGATTTGATTATTCTTGGTCCGGGTTCACTCTATACATCTATTATTCCTAATCTTCTGGTGCCAGAATTGCCGCGTGCAATTATGCAATCGAAGGCAACTAAAATTTATGTTTGTAATATGATGACTCAGCCCGGTGAGACTGATGGCTATTCAGTAGCTGATCACATTGAAGCTGTTTACCGGCATATTTATAAAACACCTGACCAGAAACTTATAGACTATGTAGTGGTGAATAATGCCACCCCTAAAAAACATCAATTAGATCTTTATCAAAATGATAATCAGTTCCCAGTTGAGATTGATTACGCTCGCCTTAAGAAGCTTAATGTAGCTGTCTATCCGACTAACTTGCTTCAGCGTGGGGATTTGGTGCGGCATAATCACCGTAAATTAGCTAAGGCTATAATGCAGATTTTTTCTAGAGAGATGAGTAAGTCACGTTAATATTGTTATAATTATCCTTATTAGAGGGTGGGTTCAAATTTATGGAAACGACAAGAGCATGTGATGGCTGGAAACATTGGGCTAGAGGCGGAAGGGAATGTCGAGGATCAATTGTTGTCGATGGGGTGCCGCGCCCTGATAACAAGAAAGCGGAATGGACTCTGGCAGAGCAACTATTAAATGCACTTCATAGAACAGCTAGTCAGTTTGCCACACAGTATCCGCATGGGCATCGAGATGTTAGGAATCGTCCGCTGAAAGCATTTGTGCCGGTAACTGATAAGCAGGGTGATTTAGGATGTTTATATCTAACGGCTTCGCTAGATGGTCTTAGTGTTAAACCTGCGGGTAGAGGGGCTAAGGAGATTGTAAAGTTCGATACGGGAAGTATGATGAGATTGTTGCATGAGCTTCGTGGGCAGATTAGAAGAATACCGAGTCTTAAAGATGTGCATGAGACACTAGCAGATATGGTGCGGCATATAGCTTCAGTGGTAGACACTATGCGTAGACCAAGCCTTACAAGTCAGCTGCTATAATTTCTTATCGTGAAAAACATAGCTCTTATCCCCGGCGACGGCATCGGTCCAGAAATCACTAGAGAAACTCTCAAGGTACTTAAAGTACTGGTTCCTGATTTCAAATTTCAAGAATATGATCTTGGCGGAGTGGCGATTGATAAGACTGGCAGCCCCTTCCCTGATGCTACTCGTGATGGAGTGAAGCAAGCAGATGCTGTATTAATGGCGGCTATTGGCGGACCCAAATGGGACGCATTGCCGCGTGAAACCAGACCCGAGACTGGTTTACTGGCGTTGCGCAAAGAATTGCAAACCTTCGCGAATCTAAGACCAGCGATTGTCTATCCTTCTCTGGCTCACCTTTCTACGCTTAAGCCTGAAGTCGTGAGCGGTGTTGACGTGATGGTGGTGCGCGAACTTACTGGCGGTGTGTATTTCGGACAGCCAAGTTCTAATGATGGCTACACTGGCATCGGCACTATGATTTACACCAGACCAGAAGTGGAGAGGGTTGCGCGCGTAGCGTTTAAGCTAGCGCTTAAGCGCGGCAAGAAGTTATGTTCTGTAGATAAAGCTAACGTGCTGAATGTTTCTCAGTTATGGCGTGATGTAGTTATTGATATAGCTAAAGATTATCCAGATGTAGAACTCTCTCACATGTATGTTGATAATGCTGCGATGCAACTTATTAAGAATCCTAAGCAGTTCGATGTGATAGTAACTGAGAATCTCTTTGGTGATATTCTCTCCGATGAAGCTAGTATGCTCACAGGTAGTATTGGACTTCTTCCAAGTGCCTCGCTTGGAGATGGTTCGCTGCCTGGTTTATATGAGCCAGTGCACGGTTCAGCGCCTGATATCGCTGGTAAGGGACTAGCTAATCCTATGGCGATGATACTATCGGCGGCGATGATGCTTAGATATAGTTTTTCTATGATGCGTGAAGCCGAACTACTAGAAGCTGCTGTGCAGGAAGTTCTAACTAAGGGTATTACTACGCCTGATCTTGGCGGCACTGCTAACACTAGTCAGATTGGTGATGCGGTGGCGGCGGCGGTGCAGGCTGGATTTGCAAAATTGGCGTAGTGTACTTAGAATCTATTTTATTACTCTTGCATCTTCGGGTTCAGAGTGGAGTGTGTAATTTTGAGGAGTGATTTCAATTAAAGCAATCTTGGCATCAGGATGCTTCCTGTTGTGTTCTTCTACATTATCTTGTAAATTATGTGCGCCACCAAATATAGTGGCAGCTATGTATGGCTGATTACCGGTTGGTTTAAATGAGTGATAATCACTTAGAACTTGCTCAATTAATACATTCTCACGTACTGTAGTTAGTTCATGGTCTCTCTTTTTATTTTCATTTATAAATTGAGTAATTAATTCTTCTTTC
>JAYVUR010000230.1:0-2635 GCA_043787715.1 Candidatus Melainabacteria bacterium | reverse complement strand
GCCTTCATGGGTGTCTATCATCAGCCCAGATTCTTCGCGCTCTTCATAATCCTGAACTAACTGTGATAAGGCAATCCGCACCATATCAAGATCAGCATTAGCTTGACTCGCTATATCAGGCGCAGAGAGAGGGTTTGAGTTCAGAAACAATATCGCTTCTATTTTAGCCTTGAGACCCATAAATCAATAAATCTCCATACAATTCTTTTTGCTCAAGAGTCACCTCGTGCTCGTGAGATAAATAAGTTATAGCAAGAAATGCGTTCGACCAAGAGCCTAAAACTCTTACAAGTTCTTTAAAATCTGCGCCTCTGCCAAGTAAATACCCCGCAACAAAAATTCTCGCTCGTTGTATCGCTTCTTCAAGATTCTCAGCATGAGTAAGCTCGGACATATCATCACTTACTTCAGGTTCAACAATCTCATGACCATCAAAAAAACTAAAACGCTGCTGAGCGCGGCGTATCGCACGCTCTTCTTCTTCACGCTTAGCATCTTGCAGTGCAGCAAGCAGGTCTTCAAGGGTTACCTTGCGGAAGCGTTTAATCTTATTAATATTACGTTTGCGTAGAACTCTTTCTAGATCACGGAAGCTAACTTGCCTAATATTTTGCAAATCTTCATCTAATAAATCAGCGAAATTATCAAAATCGGTTCCGACGCGCAAGGCATCATTAGCTTGATTGGTGAGAATATCACTTTTCATGCGCAATAATACTGATGCATAGAATATCGCCTGACCAGCTTCGCGCAGAGTTTCATCACCACGATGAACTGTTTTATTACGTTTAGTTATAGCCTTAAGGTATTTGTCAGTAACTTCTTCTAAGTTTATATCCCAAGGATCAATCTCACCAGTTTTAGCAAGCTCAACAAGTATATCCAGACTCTCTTCGCCAGTAGCTAATCGATCAAGATGAGCATTTAGATCAAACTCAATTGGGGCTATGTTTTCAGTAGTGGCTAAAAGTTCTGACATATTATGCCGCTACCAGCTCCTCGTCTTCCCTTGCGCTCATCTCACTTATCTGCTTAACACCGATAACTTTACTAAAAGCATTTTTACCAACCGATACGCCTACTGCTCTATCAGATTGATCAAGCATCGGACGACGGTGCGTCACTACTATGAATTGAGTAGTCGCTGAATTGCGGCGAATCTTGCGCGCAAGTCTATCCACGTTGACACCATCAAGAGCTGAATCGACTTCATCGAAAGCGTAGAACGGTGCCGGATTGCACTGTTGCAGGGCAAACAAGAAACTCAGTGCTGTAAGCGACTTCTCGCCGCCACTCATTGCTTCAAGGCGCTGCATTTTCTTGCCGCGCGGCTGAGCTTTAATAATTAGACCACCATTAAAAACTTCTTCAGGATCTTCAAGTATCAGTTGACCTTGACCGAAAGATAGATCCGCAAATATCTCTTGGAAGCCTTCGTTGATCTTAGTGTAGCTCGCCATGAATGCTTCTTTTTTCTCACTGTTGTAACTATCTATTCTGTCGATAAGCATTTGCCTTTCTTCAGTTAGCGATTGTTGCTTCTCTACTATCTCTTGTTCGCGTCTTGCTACTTCCTCATACTCTTCAACAGCGCGCATATTCACTGGTTCCATAGAACGCATTTTCTTCTCTATGCGAGTAAGCTCTGCTTGTAGTTTATTAAGATCCTCTTCCGGCAATTCTATCCCTTCAAGCTCAGGGTGTTCCTTAAGTTCTTCAAGTAAAATTGCTAAGTGCTCTTGCACAGAAATAAGCTTCTTCTTGGTCTCAACAGCACGGATTGCCGCTGATTCAATAAGTGCTTTAAGCTCACCGCGACGCTGACCCAAGCCTAAGAGCTGCTCAGAGACAGTATTACGCTTAGCTTGCATCTCAGCTAAAGATGCACGTATTTCTTCAATCTCTGCTGTAATTCTATCTACGTCTATCTTAATAGCAGCCATGCGCTCCTCGGCAAGGGGTCTTTTAGCTTCAAGCTCTGCTACTGCAGTAGTCGACTCATTAATCTCAGTTTGAATACGATCTATACTCTGCATCGCGAAATTCTTCTCAGCCTCTAAGCCCTTAGATTCATTAAGAAGATTATTGAGCATACTGCGATAACGCTTAACTTCTACTTCTATTTCTTGGCTTTCATTAACTATCGCCTCTAACCCACTATCTCTCATCTCAGCAGCCAGTTCTTGCATCTTAGAGTCTTGCTTCTGAATTTCTTGATCTTTTTTGAAGATTTTATCGTTAAAAAGTTCCATCTGCTCTTCAACTTTGAAAATCTTCCAGCTTGCTTCAGAAACAGCTGTCTTGGCTTTTTCATAGCCTTCCTCTAATGCTTGAGTCTGCACACCAGATACACCAGACTCTGCTTCGCGCTTACCAAGCTGTTCCTTGAGCTTATCGAGCTTAGCTCTAGTCTCTTCTATCTGCTCTTCAAGACCCTTGGATTCGCTCTCAAGCTTAGTAATAAAATTCTCCAACTCAAGCTTCTCTTCATTAAGACGCTTAAACTGACTATCAGTACTAGTACCGAAATGTATATTAGATTTGACCGCAGCACCACCGGTCATAGCACCACTACGCTCAAGTAAATCTCCCTGCATGGTAACCATACGATAACGGCCTATCATGCGACGACCCA
>JAYVUR010000229.1:0-4443 GCA_043787715.1 Candidatus Melainabacteria bacterium | reverse complement strand
TCAAGTTTGAATTTTTTGATGATGTCCTTGCTTATGAAGCCCTTGTCTCCGAAGCAAGTGAGCTTGGCATAAACATTACCATCAATAGGATCTCCGCCTCTAGCTATGCGCACGCCTGTGACGCTGTCACCAGCATCGTTGTAAAGTACTTCAATGGCAGGAAAACCCGGGAACACATCTAGTGTTACATTAGGCACAGTTTTAGCTTTTTCTAGTAGAGTCTGAGCCATCCATTGCACCACCAGAGACAGGGTGAGTATATAGTAACCCTCCTTGCAAAAATCTGGAGCCGCAGCTCTAGTAATAGACGAAGGTAAGTCCCATTTTTTGGTTGGACTCATAATTGAGAAGTAGCTTTTGTCGCAAACCGCTTCTATCGGCATACCCTCTTGGAAGTGATTAGGATAAGCCTTATCGAATATAGTCTTAGATACAACCGCACCAGAGACTATATGTCCGCCGAACTCTTCAGCTTTCTCGATAATAGCGATAGAGAGTTTGGAACCCTTATCTTTGGCTAGGTCTAGCAATCTATGCGCCAGTGTAAGGTTAGAAGGGCTGCCGCCAACCAGCACTATATCGTATTCTATTTTAGTTTTTTCTCTACTCATGATTTTTAGTGAGCTATTGCTTCTTTTGTTTTAGTGCCTATACTTTTGCCAGCTTTGATTTGTTTGATCATTTCTGGTACTACGTGGAATAGATCTCCGACTATACCGTGATCAGCGAAGCTGAATATGGCAGCATCTGGATCTTTATTGATAGCGATAATCGCTTCAGATTTTTGCATGCCGACGCGATGCTGCAAAGCACCAGAGATACCGCAAGCTATATAGAGTTTAGGACGTACGGTTTTGCCAGTTTGACCTACTTGATATGGGTAGCCTATCCAGCTCATATCCACAGCTTTACGTGAGGCTGCTACTACAGAATTTTCGAAACAATCAGCTAATTCTTGCAGCAGCTTAAACCCCTCTTGCGAGCCCATGCCATAGCCGCCAGCTATTATTACATCAGCAGCGGTTATGTCGATCTTGGAACCAGCTTCCCTTAAGGTTTTCATGATTTCAACTCGGTAGTCTGTGCTTTGTATTTCTACTTTTACTTTTTTAATTTTGGCTCTTTGTTCTGCTGGTCTAGCTTGAACTTCAGCTAAATCTATCTTAGGTAGAGGGAATACACCGGGGCGTATAGTTGCCATCTGTGGATTTTTCCACGGACCTAATATTCGCGCTTTAAGTGACTCACCGAAGCTCGGTCTATGTGCGTAGAGGCAATCACCGAAATAACCAATCTTAGACTGGTCGGTGCCACCTTTATGTTCGTAAGGTCCGATGTCTAGTTCTATAGTGTCTGCGGTTAGTCCAGTTTCGAAGAACGCTGCTATGCGCGGAGCTAAGTCTCTCCCTGTAGTAGTAGAGCCCATTAGTAATGTATGTGGTGGTTCTGTCCAGGTGTTTAGTTCATCTATTACTACTCTACGGTAAGGCAGAGTCTTATAGTCAGCCAAACTGGCATCATCAGCGAGATATATAACTTGTGCGCCAGCTGCTTCTACCTTGAGCATAGTTTCGGCTAAATTAGGCCCGTGACCCAAGACGAAACAACTTAAAGTCCCATTAAGTTTATCAGCGAGTTTCTTAGCTTCACCCAGAAGCTCAAGTGTGACGTTAGCTACTTTGCCGTCAACTTGCTCAGCTACTATTAACACTTCGCCTTTAGACATTTGCAAATTCCTTAATTTCGTTACTTGATTTATTACTTCAGTGACTAATTGATCTACGCTCTTGCCTTGGTGCATTTTACAGTTACCACCAACAACACCAATTTTCCAAGTCATAGATACTATGGTTGGTGATCCCGGCAAGCCGCAACGTGCTGGATCAGCTGAGATTTTTTCGAGATCTACTACTTGCAAATATTGCTTTTGCAATTCTTCGCTGCGTTTAACTTCTTGTACGAATTTAGCACCGCGGAAACTTTTGTATTTTAGTTTTTGGTAGCTATTAGCTACAGTAAGCAGAGCTGGCAGGTCGCCACGTACCTCTTGGGCACCGCCTTCTATAACCTTGCGTGCGATCACGCTTGGCTTGCCAGAACCTTCAAGTCCATCAAGTTTAAAATCCTCACAATAAGTTATTTGCGTGAAGTCGAGTCTCTCAGAAATTTGCGGACCTACTTGTGCGGTATCGCCATCGGTGGTTTGTAATCCAGCGAATATCAAATCAGCCTTACCTTCGTTCTTGAATAAATACTCAAGTGTTTTCCACAGCGCATAAGCAGTCGCAAGAGTATCTGATGCTGCTAGCTTACGATCCGATAATATACAAGTCTTATCGACACCATGTTCAAGTGCTTGATAGAGTATTTCCATCGCTGGTGGCGGACCCATGGTTACAGCTATTACTTTAGAATTGGGACCACCCATAGCTTTAGCATTTAGTGCTGCTTCAAGCGCGTAAGCATCGAAGGGATTAAGCATTTTGCCAGCCTTGGCTCTATCGATAGTACCGTCTGGATTAACACCGGCTTTTGATTTAGTGTCGGGCACCTGTTTTATTAATACGTATATAACCAGGTCTTTTTTTGTAGCCATAGATTTATTATTCCACTTAAATTTTCAGTATCTCTTCTTCTTTCTTCTTAGTTAGATCATCTATAAGCTTTATGTATTTATCAGTTAGTTTCTGTATATCATCCTGATAACGTTTCTTCACATCTTCTGAAGCACCCTCATCTTTCTTGGACTTATCTAGAGCATCGCGGCGTATATTACGCACTGAGATGCGGCTATTCTCTGATTCTTTATTGACAAGTTTGGCTAATTCTTGTCTGCGCTCACCAGTCAGTTCAGGGATTACGATAAGAATACGACTGCCATCATTATTAGGAGTAAGCCCCATGCCGCTATCTTGTATTGCTTTTTCAATATCTTTTAGTGCGCTCTTGTCGAAAGGAATAATTCCTAGAGTTCTACCATCTATCGCAGTAATATTCGCGACATTATTTAATGGCATTTGTGAGCCATAATATTCTACGTTAATTCGATCAAGTATAGTCGGATTCGCTTTGCCTGTACGGATTGTATGGAATTCTTTCTCGAGCGCTTCAAGCGCTTTTTTCATTCTATCTTCAAACTCTTGCATACAAGACGATAGTATCACGCTATTAGAATTCTTGTTACGCTTTAAAAAAGCGCAACAGAATTAACGCGACTATGGATCAAACAATATTTATTGCAATAGCCTCTTCTTTCGTAGCCATACTATTTGGTATTGGTTATGCCTTGTGGATTTACAAGCTTGATGCTGGTAATGCCCAAATGAAAGAAATCGCTTCTGCCATACAGGATGGTGCGCGGGCTTTTTTGCGCCGGCAATATTCAACCATCGCGATGGTTGGTTTGGTTTTGGCTATTCTTTTGTCCTTCACTCTTGGTTTTAAGATTGCAACTGGTTTTGTTATTGGCGCAGTCTTGAGCGGACTTGCTGGTTTTATCGGCATGAATGTATCGGTGAATGCTAATTTGCGTACGGCACAAGCCGCAACTATTAGTATGAAAAACGCACTTGACGTGGCGTTTCGTGGTGGTGCAGTTACTGGTCTATTAGTTGTTGGACTTGGTCTGCTTGGTGTTGCTGGTTTTTTTGGCTACCTGCAAATGCAATTCCCTGGCGAATCAGCCAGTAACGTGCAAGCCTTAATAGGACTGGCTTTTGGCTCATCATTAATTTCTGTTTTCGCTAGGCTTGGCGGTGGTATTTTTACTAAAGCTGCTGACGTCGGTGCTGATCTTGTCGGTAAAGTAGAAGCTGGTATACCAGAGGATGATCCGCGCAATCCTGCTGTAATCGCTGATAACGTTGGTGATAACGTCGGTGACTGCGCGGGTATGGCGGCTGATCTGTTCGAAACCTATGCGGTGACTGCAACAGCAGTGATGCTCTTGGGTGTTTTGCTTTACCCTGATGCGATTGCTGCTGGCAATCTTGAGACGGTTACCTATCCTCTTGCTACTGGTGCCGCTGGGATTGTAGCTTCTGTTATTGGTAATTTCTTCGTGATACTTGGTAAGGACAATAATATTATGCAAGCTCTTTATAAGGGTTTGTTTGCCAGCGGAGTTATTGCTGCAATTGGTTTCTATTTTATTACGCAGAATCTCTTGGGACCGTGCAACTATCTGGGTCATAGCACAATGAATTACTACTATTGTTCTATTATCGGTCTTGTACTTACTGGACTTTTCGTAGTGATCACTGAGTACTATACTTCTACTGCTTATAGACCAGTGCGCTGGATTGCCAAGGCTTCAGAATCAGGTCACGCTACTAATATTATTGCTGGACTAGCTATTTCCATGGAAGCTACAGCATTACCGATAATTGTTATAGTCGCTTCTATATTAAGCACTTATGCTCTTGCTGGTGTCTATGGAGTGGG
>JAYVUR010000228.1:0-2159 GCA_043787715.1 Candidatus Melainabacteria bacterium | reverse complement strand
GTGCTGGCGTATTTATTTAAGATGCTGTCTTGGATGAGCATTTTTACCTATTTGGGCATATACCTAGACCCATGAGCCTAGGCTTAAGCTAAGACTAGGTTGTATAAAGTATCTTGACCTAATTAATAATAGCAATTTTTGACTCTTTGGTGGGTCTTGCGATAGAGCTAAATAATACATAGTGTCTAGCCGGAATGCCCTGTTTATGGGCTTATTAGGGCTAGCCATGACAGAGTTTGGTCGAATATCGAGCTTGCAAAAATATTCCCTCGCGCAGGATCACGTGCTGATGAATCAGCAGGCCCTGTTCGAGGATACCCAGCGTATGAACTTAGGTAAACGCAGATTGTCTCTTTATGAAGATCCGATGGCAGCTTTGCAGAGTCAGCAATTAAGCAGCGCTATTTCGCGTAACACTCATCTCGAAGAAATTCGTGCAACCAGTAAATCAGAACTTGAAGTTGCGGAAAGTAGTCTTGCTGGTATTCAAGACATACTAGGAAAGATGAAGCAAGATGCAGTGCAAGGTACTAATGGCACTATGGGTGCTTCAGAGCGCGCGACTTTCGCGGAGAACATTCGTAATCAAGGCTTGAATATTATTCAATTACTGAATTCTAAGATTGGTAATAAATATATTTTTTCTGGAATTAATAGTGATGAGAAGACTGTGAGTCTGCAAGATGGCGCGGATTTTCGTTCAGCTACTTACAGAGGTGGTGAGTCTATACTTGCTGAGCGTCAAGTGATGGGCTTGCAAACCAGTTCTAATCTTACTGATCTACTTACTTCTGATGCAGCTTCGGCGACTGTTACAGGTACGGGCTTGAATCCAGTAGCTACTGGTCAAATCCGCTTATTAGTTGATGATGGTGCTGGTCATATTATTGATACTGGCGATATTAATTTTAACGGCAGTAATATCAGTACTATTATTACGCGCATTAATACAGCATTTACTAATGCAGGGGGCACTGGTACTATCGCTAGACAGTCTCCAGTCGGTCATCTTAATCTCGATACTAGCCTTGTTAGTGGTAATTCAGCTAACAGTCAAGCGCGTATCACTGTTAAGCCTGGTACTACGGTAGGTACAGCGCTTACTAATATTGGACTTAGTGTTGGTAATTATCGTGGTGCTGATGGTAGTCTTCTGCAGACTATTAGTAAGCTTGAAGCCGGTTATAGACTTAATGACACCAGTATTATTTCTTCAGCGCAAACAGATTTAGATGCAAACATATCTAGAGTTCTTGCGAAGCGAACAGAGCTTGGGCACTTAAGCAAGCGGGTCGATGCTCAGATTGATTTCGAGGCTGCACAAAAAATCAGCCTGCAAGTCAAACGCTCTAACAACGATGATATTCCGGTGGCTGAAGCCATTAACGCTATTACTAAGACGCAGAATGCCTTGAATAGCACAATGGATATCTCATCGAAACTATTCTCACAAAACGTTTTTAATTTTCTAACTTTTTTATAAACCATGGTCGAACGCTTAAGCACAAGTCAATTAGTTAATATACTCACCGATCAGATAGCGCGCGGTCAGGATAAGTTGTTCAAGCTTAGTACTAAGATTGGTACTGGTAAGAATTATAACTATGCTTACGAAGCACCGATGGCGGCAGCTAAGGCTCTTGTTGTTAAGGGTGATATAGAGGCTAATAAGCAGCGCAGCTCTAATGCTGGTTACGCTAAACTTGAGCTAGATTCGGCTGATGGTGCACTTAGCGCGATGGGTGATCTTTTGCGCAAGGCGCGTGAAATTATAGTATCAGCTAGTAACGGCACTAGTGGTGCCGCTGAGAAGAAAGTACAGGCACAAGAAGTGCGTCAGCTTGGTGAATTGATGGTGTCTATGGTTAACACCAAATCTGCTGATAAATATGTTTTTTCTGGTGTGCAGAGTAATATCCCGCCATTGAGACTTGGTACTGGTGCGGCTTTTACGGCTGCGATCTATAAAGCTGGCGAATCTGATGTTGGTGAGAGATCTTATGACGGTAATCAATCTAGTATTAGTTTGCGTAATCTTCTTATTTCTTCGGCGAGTTCTGCTGAAGTGAGAGGCGTTATAGTTAACCCTAGTATTAGTGCTAGTGGTTCACTCAAGTTTACAGTTAATGATGGTACTGGTCGTATTACTACTTCTACCG
>JAYVUR010000227.1:0-4565 GCA_043787715.1 Candidatus Melainabacteria bacterium | reverse complement strand
ATGCCATCGTAGAACTCTTAATTAAAATTCCAGACTTTAAGAGACGAGTAGATGTGCTTTGTGAAAATGATCTAAAGCGATTCCCTAAGAGAGACGATGGCTATAGGATTGTAGGAGATTCCGAGCACTGGACTGCTGTAATGACTTTAACTCAGTATTGTGAAACTAAAGTTGGTGTAGATGGTTATCCAATTAAAGTCTCTGTCAGAGATGTTTCTACGGCTTTAGAAAAACTCAAAATAGTTCACAATCCAAAAGCCGTCGCATAATTAATCAATCTCAGCACTATAAACGCCGCTGCTAATTTTTTATGCAAAGCATAGATATCGCGAGGTTTACCAGTACCGGCTTTGATGCCCTTGTAGACTTTAGAGCCTGTCCAGATTAGCAAAACATATAGTACCAAAACCAGTAGCGATACAGTCGCATGGAAAATCAAAAAATAATTAGTGCCAGCAACGACGTGGCTTACAACCTTCTCTACAGCTGCTCTTTGTAGTTCTATTACTAGCACTAGGCTTAGGTCTATAACAAAAGCCGTGATCATTAGTGGAATATGCAATTTCATCTGCTTGCGGTAATGAAGACCGGCGGCGATCAGGGCTAGAACGAAAGTAGAGATCCAGTAGAACATCAGTATCTCTTATATCATAGGTCAGAACACCTAGCCCCTACTCCAAAAGTACTAGTAAAAACTAGCCAAAAGTACTAGTCATAAGCTATTTGTTGGTGATAAGCCCTAGCTTAAAATAGGCATAAAAAGATATAGAGGTAATAATTCTATGCCGTTAAATCCTGCTAATCAAGAGAAGTTCATACAATTGCTTGACTCAGTTCTGCCTGAGGCCAGTAAGAGTCTATCGCTGCTTCTAAATAGTTCTATCAATTTAAGTTTTGGCGAATGGTCTGATGCTGATATCGCTAGTCCAATAATTTACTCACTTGAGTTTACTAAGCCAGCTAATAATAGTCTATCTATCATTGCTAGTTCTAAGCTTGCTTGGATGCTTGCTGATCTTATGACTGGTGGTGCTGCTGCTTATCAAGAAGGTGCTGAGCTTGATGCAGAAAAACAATCAGCATACTCTGAAGCTCTAAGCCAGTCTATGAACGCTATTGTAGCTAAGCTGAGAAGCAAGGCTGCGATGGATATGCACGCTGGTGCTATTGCTGCAGCGACTAATATGAATAATAAATCTTCATTCAAGATGAACATTCATATTGAAGGTCTTGCTGATGAGATTGCTTATTTCGAAATCTCTCAAGACTTAATGAGATTCTTGCTTGATAATTATGCTGGTGGTTATACTGATGATAACCAAGAACGTGGTATTGCTGGAGTGGAGTTCGCCCAAGTTAATCCAAATGGCACGCAAATGCGTGGTAACGAGGATCGCAACCTTAACCTGCTCATGGATATTCGCATGGGACTTACTGTAGAACTTGGTAGATCTGAGATGCCACTGAAAGACATTCTTAAATTAGCTAAGGGCTCGGTTATAGAGCTTGATAGACTCAGCGGCGAGCCGGTTGATTTATTCGTGAATAACAAACTAATTGCTCGCGGTGAAGTTGTAGTTATAGATGATAACTTCGGTCTGCGTATCACTCAGCTTGCAGGAAACCTGAATCTAGCTCATGATATGGGATTGATGGCGGTAGCTGCCGACTAAGAACTCATGCCTGAGACTAATCTCAATCCATTCACTAGTAGTAGCACAGCTAGTGCTTATGCTGGTGCTGATCCGGTTTATGTGGCGAGTGCAGAAGCTGCTGTTGAGTTCGTCTTGCCTAGTGCGGAGTTGATTGCAGATCTTGGTGCTGGTACAGGAGTATCGTCTGAAGTTATTCTGCGTAAGTTGTTCGAGCTCAATCCTTATGCAAGTCTTACGCTAGTAGAACCAAGTAAACCGATGCTTGAGCATGCTCAAGCTCGTTTGGCGGGCGCAGTTCACTATCTTAACCTTGCGGTTGATCAGTTGATTTCAGATAGTTTTGATCTCATCTATGCGCTGAATTGTTTTCATTTATTTCCAGATCATAATAGTGCAGCTATGACTATTAGCAAGGCGCTTAGACCTGAAGGCGTTTTTGTTTTTAATTTATCTTCGCCTACTTATAGGTTTACTGAACTTAGCGAAGATGAGCTTGATTGTCTTTATGCGAATTTGGATTTCTATGCTGAATTGCATGCAGCTACTGGCGGTACTTTTGCGGTAATAACCACCACCGTGCAGTTGCTCGCTAATCTTATTACAGCTATAGAGCAAGGGACTGCTGAACCGATGCAGCGCAGTAGCCGAGGGCTTTATAGTCAGACGGAGCTGGCAAACATCTTCAAAACTGCTAGTATGGACTTAGTGGACTACACTGAAGTTGTGATCAGGGTTCCAGCTGACTATCAGCGTAATATTTGGCGCATGATGGCCAAGAGTTTCATCCATGATGAAAGGGTAGTGACAGAACTAATCGCTAAAATCGCAATACCAGAGATAGTACCAATAAGACAAGCACTATTCAAACTATGCAAGCATTAATATTATTCTTACTTATCCAGTTGCCGGCTCTAGCTAGTGATGCTCTGCCCGATAATCATGCGCAAGATCTTGGCATCGGTTGGCGTATGATCGTAATTACTGTTTTTCTAGCGTTGATGTGGTTTGGACTTAAGAACTTTGCTGAGCGTATTAAGACCGGCAAACTTGAAGTGCCGAGTTTCTTGCAGAAGGGTAATAAATTCTTCTCTGGTTTAGCTGGCTGGTCTAAAGAAGTAGAAGCTAAACATCCTCAATTTAATCTTGAACCGGTGCAAAGACAAGTGTTTCCTGATGGCTCAGAACTCTGGGTGCTTGAGAATAAGGGCCGCTATATTTTATTATCGAAGACTTTGCAATCTGGTGTTAGATATATCTGTGATTTAAGCGACCCTAGCGCTATACATGATGCTGATAGTGTGCTGCAAGATGCTATTAGGCGTTTGTAGATTTTGTTGTATAATGGTTCTTACGTGTGTTAGTTCCTTCAACTGCACAAGATGGATTTATGAAGGCTCCTGTTGTAAGTGAGGTTCTATTCTCGCAGCAAGGGGTCGGTAATGTAACGTCAGTTTTAGATAGAGGAAGGAAGAATTTATTTCATTTACCGCTAAGGACTCTAGAAGATAAAGGTGAGAGTCATTCTGCTATTGAGTGGATTAAGAGCCATGATAGTTCAATTGCTACAGCTATAGCTGTAACTTTGCCTTTATTGGTACCCACTTCTGTTTTGCTTCCAATTGGTTTTGTATCTTTAGGTGTCATAGGTTTTGCTTTCGTTACTCTTTATGCCAGGAGGAGATTATAAAAGATTAATTAAGGGGGCTTGTGCTTTATATTTTCTTTATGATAGGCTTTTGTTCAGTCAGAATTCTGGCTAAAAGGAGCTTTCAAAATGAAGATATTACCACTTAATTCGAAGAGACCAGCGATGAATCAGTCTTTACTTAGTCCGGAGCAATTAGAACAGAGGCTGAAGGATGTTGGAGGGGCAGCTCTTAAATCTGCAGGATTGGGAGTTGTAAGTGGAGGAGGGAAAAGTGTTATTTCTGACAAATTAGCTGGGGAGCAGATGAGTCCTGTAAAGGCTTTAAAAGAAGCTGGTGTTGGTGGATTTGTATCTGGTGCTTTAAAAGTTGGATATGAAGCTGGGAAAGACGCATTGCACACGTTCGTTACCCACGACACGAGCGAAAATGTTGGCAAATATGCGCCAGATCATACTCACCCTCTTGTTCAGGAAGAATTGAGGACAATTGCTAGGCGGGAACGTGATCAAGCTTATACTACCCCAAGCGGACATATTACGACACCATCACTTGCGCATCTTAATATAGTGTCTGACGACCAGAGAGATTTTGATGAAGATTAAATAACCAAAGTCTATTAATCCAGAAGAAGGGTGATTTTGTTTGGGGTTCTAAGAGATGTGATTAGGGGCGTTGAGGCTTGCGGTAAAGTGATGCCTAATGGTTGTATTGGCCGGTTTAAATATGCTTCTAGTAAAGTTGTTAAGAATGATTTAAGTCGCCTATCTGATAGTCCTGGTGCTTTGTTCGAAAAACTTCATAAGGTCTGTCTGAGTGCAGGTTTTATTGCCGCAACAGCAGAGACGAGAGATATTTCTAATGCGCTTGATTATGGAGTAATGAGTTGCGAACAGCTTTGTTTTTTGTATTTGGCTATGTTGAATAGAGCAGGTTTGGATGTGTTTGGTAGTCGTGCAAACGAGAATCTTAGAGTAGTCACAATGTTTAATCCATCTGATACACACATTGTTATAGCACCTGTAAAAACTCATGCTTGGGTATGGGAGACCACTGTAAGGCGTGGGAATCAGAAGCATCTGTCCGCATATCATGATTTTGATTATTTACATTCACACGATGTTAGAACTTTTATGTCAGTAGTTACTAAGCTTTTCTGCCTTGATCCCTAGATTCCAGCCTGAAGTTAAATTTTAAGTAAATACAAATAAAAAGCCCATAATTGTAAGGTCATCTCGATCAAAAGGAGACCAGCAATTATGGG
>JAYVUR010000226.1:0-2878 GCA_043787715.1 Candidatus Melainabacteria bacterium | reverse complement strand
GACATGGAATTCACCATTACGCAATACTGTTAAATCTTTTACTTCTTGAGTACCCACGAAGATAGGCATCTGCCCAGCATCAAGAATTTTGTTACCTTCTTGATCGACAAGAAAACCAGTAGCATCAAAATTAAAATGTCCATTACGAGTGTATTCCACAGTGCCACCACTAGTCTGCACCGCGAAGAAGCCCGGTCCATTTACAGCGAAATCAAGAGGATTAGAAGTCTGTCTTAAAGGACCTTGCTTGAAATCATAATTGGTACCTTGCACATCTACACCACGACTAATCTGACCCAAAGCCCCACCACCAGCGGTACTACCGATAGTTTGATCATCGTAACTTCTATAAATATTCTCCGCACCTTTGAATCCTGAGGTGTTAATATTGGCCAAATTATCCGCAAGCGTCTGCTGACGCAGCATTTGCGCCTGCATGCCACTAGCTGAGGTATATAGCCCACGTAACATATATATTATTTATGCCGTGAATTTGAAGTACGGAGCTACGGCATTTGATTTATGACTATCAGATAACCTAGTCTAGCTGTAGTAGAATCGGTGCTATTGCTTAGTACACTTAGGTGTGTTGCCAAAAATATAGCCACGCAAGGGTTGCTCGCAAAGTGAAGTAGTCTTAGTTTGCTGTGGTAGATGGGTAAGGTCATAGCGAGATTTGACAAGCAATAGATTTTTGCTTTGCTAACGGGCAATGGCAATACCCTGGGTGCTAAGCGCTCGCAACGCGGTTCTTTGCAGTTGCCGGGCACCATCGCGAAGCGATGGTCGGCGACCTATCTCGACTTAGCCCAGAGTGAGATGCCTTGCGAGCGCGTGCAGAGGGATATTAGCCATGCCCGCCTGAAATAGTAATTAATGGATTGCTTCGTCGTGCTGACGCACTCCTCGCAATGACTACGCAATATCAGTAGTTAAATCTCTAGCCGTCGCTTCAAGAGCCGCCTCACCATCTACATTCTCATCAAATCCAGTACCAGAAGGTATCAACCTACCGATAATCACGTTTTCTTTGAGACCGCGCAGCCAGTCCATCTTACCTTTGATTGAAGCTTCAGCAAGTATACGTGTAGTTTCTTGGAATGAAGCCGCTGAAATGAAGCTCTCTGTATTCAAGCTCGCTTTGGTTAGACC
Source organism: Candidatus Melainabacteria bacterium (assembly GCA_043787715.1). Classification (GTDB taxonomy): domain Bacteria; phylum Cyanobacteriota; class Vampirovibrionia; order LMEP-6097; family LMEP-6097; genus CAYUFH01. Next base: position 1,726 of record JAYVUR010000226.1, on the reverse strand, counting down.
AAGCAATACTGGAGTAGCAGTAGCAAGAGTTTTACCAGCTTTCTCAACTTCAGTATTAGCAAGATTGAAGAAATTCACGTCATGCATCTCACCTTGCAAGAACTCTGATTCACCAGGATCGTCGACTTTGACTTTGCGCGTCATTTGTCTAACGATAACCTCAATGTGCTTATTAGCAATCTCTACACCTTGGGATACGTATACAGCCTGCACTTCGTCCACTAAGAACTGTTGCAGAGCAGCTACGCCTCTGTGCTCAAGTATGTCATGCGGGTTAGGTTGACCATCAGTAACGATTTGACCACGAGTTACCTTCTCGCCATCAACGACGATGATATTCTGACCAGGCGGTACGCTAATCTCACGACGCTCATCACCAGCACGGACATGCAGAGTCTCTTGACCATCAGCACCACTGCGCTCGATAACACCATCGATCTCAGCTACTACAGATGGGTCTTTAGGTTTACGACCCTCAAGTAACTCTTCTACCTTCGGAAGACCTTGAACGATATCACCAGTCTTAATACGCTCGTAGATGATAGTAGCTAAGTGGTCACCTTGCTGAACAAGAGAACCATTCTGTACGTGTAATCTAGTACCTTGGCTAACCAAGAACGGTCTAGCTTTACGGATAGATAGAGTAGAACCCTCTATCGCTGTCACCAAGCCAGTCTCAAGCACCGGAGTGCTACTGTCAATCTTATCGCCAGCAACTATATAGTCACCGACATTAACCTTAGGTTTGCTTGCGCAGTTAAGATCGTAGATATCATCAGCGGTACAAACAAGTATACGGGAATTATCGCCGCCACTTACATAAACCTCACCATCAGATTTAGCTACAGTCTGGATCTTTGCGATAGCATCACCAGCTTTCACGAAATCACCCGGAGTCGGGATAATCTCTGTAATATTACTAGCAGTTCTTTCGCTTCTAAGAATAATATTTTCTTGGAATACTACGTTGAATTCTTTTTCGTCGATTTCAACAAGACCTTTCTTGTCTGGATATTTACCCTTGCAATAAAGAATAAGACTTGTCTTCGTTAAAGGACCACCGTGGATATTACGCACCTTATCACCATCACGGTAATTCATTTGCGTGATAGGTAGTATCGAAAGATCAGCATCAGTAGTTTCAGTCTCGAAATTCACTGCACGTGGAGTGATTTCGTAGATCTCTACTTCACGAAGAAGTAGCTTAACTTCACCGGTCTCCATGTCTTCAAACATAGTAATCATGCTTGGTTTCTTAGTTTTGACACCAGCAATAACTTCTACGCCCTTCTTGACAATGTCACCATCATTAAATTTAAGCTCACTAGGATCCTTAATATCAAGCATCTCACCCGGGGTAATAGTTACTTCATGGATAATATTATTATCTATTGTTATCCTTACCACACCATCGATAGTCGCATGTACATCTTTAACGATTTCAGTACCAGCTTTAACTTGATCACCAGTCTTACAGTTAGCAAGGCTAGCGTCTTTAGATAGTACGTGCATTTCTTCAGGAATGAAGATCACACGACCATGCTTAGTAACAATCTTACGCTCATCTATCTCTAGACCATCGTAACGAATCTCACCAGAGCAAGGAAGTCTTGGTGATAGAGTGTCTTCAACAAGCTCAGCCATGATCTTACCGCTCTCGATAAGCTCACCACTTACTACTTTAACTATATATTTCTCGCTCTCATCATTAAGTACCCAAAGGTTA
>JAYVUR010000225.1:0-3106 GCA_043787715.1 Candidatus Melainabacteria bacterium | reverse complement strand
GCCTATCTTGAGGCCGATTCTTCATGCGCTAGCCTTGAGTCCCGACCTTACTAATTAATGAGTGAGTATAATCTAAAAATTTAACTTCGAGTCGGAATTCGGGGGGATCCTAGCAGTAAATACATTAACTTCTTATTTGGTTGTGAGATAATAGTGGTTATGGCTGACTTCACTCTAGGAAAACCTTTTCGTCGCGGTGCTCTGTCATCTCCAGAGACAATGGCTTGGAGTCGAGGACAAATAGCTAGCTTTATAGAGATGTCTGGACTTCCACCCGCGTTAGCTGGTAGATTTTGGCAATTAGCAGTTGAGTTTAATAAAGCTGCTGAAGCTGAACTTGGCACTACGCATGCTAATCCCAGTGTCGCTAGATTTAGGCAGATGAATGAGAGATGGTTAGATTTTAGTAGAAGAGCTACTGAGATTAATTGCGATTTTGATCAAGCTACGCGGATTGGACAATTTATGCAGGCGGCTATGCTTGCTTTAAATCCGCAGAAAGTAGCTACTACTGAAGCAGAGCATTATAAACTAGCAGGACTATACTATAGGTCTGATGATTTCAAGCAAGCTATGGCTGATTCTGATGTTTCTAGCCGTATAAGGGTTTGGACAATGCAATTGCAAAACCCAAGGGCTATGCCTGATGTAACTATTGAGTTTCTTAATGCTTGTCGCAGTCAGCCTTTTGCAAGAGATGCTATTAAGTTGCAGCATCTGAAAGACAGTTTCGGTCTGCTTTTGTTTACAGTTAATACTAAGCCTTTTATGGAGGCAGCAGCCCAAGCCAATCAGCTTGCTGGAGAAATACGCACCCGCTTACTTGCTAATTAAGTTGTTTCAGCCATTTTTCAGGCAGTGGTTTTATGGTTCTGCTTCTACTTGGATCTCTGCCGCTAGCGAGTTCAGCGAACATATCTTCTTCAAACACCATTGGTCTTAATCTATCATCGTAAGCAATTCTAGTTAAGGCTCTTTTGACATAATCTTGTTCAAAGCGCTCACCGAGTGTTTCCCTCGCTTCTGGCTTCAGTTTGCTGAAATCTGAATTAGCCATAAATGCTTGCTTAAAATCTTTCATCGCTTGAACTATATGCTTGAGCATGTCTCTTTGTTCTTCCCTTGGATAACCAGTTTTTACTTGGCAGCATTGTTTATAGGTTCTATCCCAGAATTGCTTATATAGTTGCTTCGCGATTTGAGGACTAATGATACCAGTGTCAGTTTGGCTTAAATATTTGAATACACCATCAAACTCAGTAATAATAGTAAGCATCACTCTTCTTGCAATTTCTGGCATTTTATTATCTTCGTTTTCAATAATCTCGTGAGTCCTAGCAACTTTCTTAGAAGTTTTTTCAATAGCAGCATCAAGCCAGCCGATAAGACTAAATCTTTCGCTGAAATAAGCACTAAGTTTTTTCTCGGCTGTTGTTGCGGTTAATTCTTGATAGCCGATAACATCTTCAAAAGCATTGGCTGGACTTAGATTTCTAGCTAGACCCACTTGATTAAGCTGCAATTGTAAGTCGCCAGATCTTATTGCTTGCTTAAGCTGGCTTATGGTTGCAAGAGCTTCTGCACTGGTTCGTCCATGATGAGGCCCTTCAAGGTTACTAATGCTTACATAACCCGCATCACCATGAATTTGCACTGAGTCATGATTTCTAATATTGTCAAAATGACCTCTGTGCATTCTAGGTGTCACAAACTTAAACGAACAAATTCGTTCATCCTTAGGGCTGCGCACTGAGCAGACCACGAAATCTCCATGACTACAATAGGGGTTTTGACCTCCAACACAATTGCCCATATGTCTTGATTCATCTGTCAGTTCGGCTGAACTGTTGAGAGTTACTATGCTATAGCCTTTTAGCTTTCCAGTCTTAATTTCAAACCTATCAAATGGTGTGTGCCATATTGTTTGACCTTCTTGAACATCACGTATCTTATTAATCACACGCCTAGATTCAGCATGCCATGCTCGTGAGAGCCCTAATACTTCATGTAAGTTGCGCCCGGCAAACAGTTCAGCTATCACAGATTTATAACAGTGTTCAATGGCTCCTAGCAGTTCTGTGCTACTAAGTTTATTTCTCTCTGCTGGGCTTTGAGCTGTTTGAAAAATATATTTAGGAAGAATAACATATCTAGCTATCATCCTTGCAGTATCTGGAATGCTAGAAATATGAATATCATTATAGGCGTTTAGTTTGTGGTAATTAGCTTGCCAGCTACCTTGAGGAAATTCCATAAGAGCATAGAAGCTCTGACTTGGTTTGCCAGCTCTGTGATTGGGGTCTAGGACTCTTGCTGTTTTATGTGCTAGTCCGAGGATGTACATGTAAGCAATAGTTTCACTGAAGCGTTGGAAAAATTTACTATCATCATCTAGAGCTTTTAGCTCTTGCGCTTTTCTAGCCAAAAACTTAGCTTCTTGAATGCATGGTTTGTTTTCTACTTCTAGCTTATCGATTTCTATGGAGTAATAAATGTTTAATCTTTTTCTGAGGGTCTCTAAATTGAGAGAACTCAATTCAGCTCTAAGATCGTCTACGCCGGCATCTTTATGGACCACTATGGCGACTAAATCTTCATAATTAAGTTCATCAAGCATAGCTGCTTGATTTTGCTTAGAAAGCAAAGCTTGCCTGCGACTATGTTCTGTGATCAATGCTCGTTTCTGCTCACTTTGCATTGTCGCGGCTTTAGCTTTATTTTCAAGATATTTAATATAAGCATTGCTGAGTTGTTTGTATTCTTGACTATTTAGTGACTGCTGGTAGCTGTGATTAGCGGCATCCTCTAAGACAAAAGCGGTGGGGTGACCAGTCACATTTGCAAGCCAGTCTCTAGTACTTGCTAATAGTGCTTTCCTGTCTTTAGTTCTTGCAGCTTTAAGAATTTTTTCTTGCTTCTTATTGTCTTTCACTCTTCCTAATATTGGTAAATCTTGGTCAGCAAAAAATCTTAAATTAGTGATTAAGCGTCTTTTATGTTCTGCTGCTTCTTGTAAGCTGCTAGGTTCCAGTTCGCTTAAGCCATGGAGGAACCTGATTACTTGTCCTAAATCTTCGTGAGCTGAGAGCTGAGCAGCTTTTATTGA
>JAYVUR010000224.1:0-35255 GCA_043787715.1 Candidatus Melainabacteria bacterium | reverse complement strand
GACTTACGTCACGTTTTTGTTATACTAAGTTTGTCATGTCCAAACCTAGCCTCAATGTTATTAAGTTAACCCCAATCTGGTTCATCTTTTCTGGTTGCCTGCTTAGCGCCGCCATATTTTTTATAGTGCAGTCTATTACTGTATTTGGTGCGCCGGTGCGTCCGGGGCTAGATTTTACGGGCGGCTCCAAGATTGAATATAAATTCAATGGCGCTCAGCTCAAGGCTAACGGCAAAGCTCTAAGCTCAGAAGCGGTGCAGAACACACTCAAGTTTATTGGTCTTGCTGGCAGTCAAGTGATGATCACCAAGGATGCTGATCCTATTCTTATACTGCGCACTCGCGCGATTTCTGATGATCCAGTCGCTGACAAGCTTGCTGAAGCCTTGAAGACTGAATATGGTGATTTTGAAATCAAATCTATAGACACAGTTAGTCCTGTGATAGGACCTGAGCTGTTTCGCAGTGGTATCACAGCGCTGCTGGTTACACTTGTTGCAATTGTTCTTTATATATCTTCTCGTTTCCGCAAAGACTACGCCATTAGTGCAATTGCGGCTCTAGTGCATGATGTAACTATTGTTACTGGATTATTTGCTTATCTAGGTCTTTATCGCGGACTAGAAGTGGATATGCTGTTTATAACAGCCTTGCTGACAGTGTTTGGCTTCTCTATTCACGATACTATTGTTGTCTTCGATCGTATTCGTGAGAATCAGAAGTTGCAAACCAAAAACTATGGCTTCGATGCCGTTACCGATCACAGCATAGATCAAGTGGTGGTGCGCAGTTTGAACACCTCGCTTAGCGTGCTTATAGTTCTTGCGATTCTCTACTTCCTTGGCGGAGAGAGTACGCGTATATTTGCTGCAGCTATGTTTGCTGGTCTACTTGTCGGTGCTTATAGCAGTATTTTTATTGCTAGCCCGCTATTAGTGATTTTTCGTAAAAATAATGTCTTACAGTAGCTTAGGGATCCTTCGCTATGCTCAGGATGACATGCAGTAAAGCAAAAACCACCCTTTTTGGGGTGGTTTTTAGAAAATTAGCTTGTAACTCTGTCTCTAGCGTTGCGCGCCAACTAGCTCGCGGTTCTCTGCGAATTGAGCAGTTGCGGTAGCAGCTGTGCCAGCGTTTCTAAACAATCTCGCCCATCTTTCGATTACCTCGGCTTGGCTGAGGTTTTCTTTGTCGGCCAAAGTCTTAATGATTGAAAGAGCTTCAGGGCTAAGACGGAAAGAAACCATTTTTTTGGCTTCACCATATATTGGCTTAGGGCCGGTTTTTTTTCTTTGTCTATTTTCTAACATCTTTCCTCTTCTCTCCTCTCTAACAAAATGTAATTATACGATACATTATGTTATTTGTAAATACCCGACAACCTTAAAGCATCATAAATAACCTAGCTTTCAGGCATCGACCCATAATCCTAGCCCAGCGGGGCTGAAAAGTAAAGTGCTTTTACATAAAAAGAGATTAACTTGCATTAATATTACCTTAGCTTTTCGATTAAATCCTTGATTTGAAGCCTTAAATCAGCTTCCGACCCAGAGTTATCTATAAGATAATCCGCGCGACTAGCTTTCTCATATTGGGGCATTTGTGACTTAATGCGCTGCTCTAGAGCCTCTTGGCTAAGTTCCGGCTGCCTTGCACTAAGGCGAGCTAGTTGTAGTTCTGGGCTAGTCGCTATAACTAGTATCTTGTCATAACGCCCTTCTAGTTTAGCTTCATATAGTAGCGGTACTAAATTAGCTATAACTGGCGCTTTAGAGTGCTCTATGACCCAATTTTCGAAGATCTTGGCTACAGGAGGGTGAATAATCTCTTCTAGTTTTTTACGTTTAGCCTCAGCTCCGGCTAAGAAGACTTGCTTGGCGATCTCGTCGCGCGAGCAAGTGCCGAATTCTGCTAATAACTTTTGTTGGACATTAAGGTCGCTAGCATAGAGCTGATGTACCACCTCATCACTATCAAGTACTGGTACACCCAGTTCGCTCAGGTATTTGCCGACAAGAGACTTGCCGCAGGCGATATTGCCGGTGACACCAAGAACCAAAGGCATACCCTAAGTATATTACTTGCAGGGTCGGCTAGTGGCGGTCATACTAGAAATAGTGCGCAATAAACAAGGTCACACCTTAGTAGAACTTATGGTCATCATCAGCATACTTGGAGCTGTGACGGGATTGTTATATGCCTACTATAACGATGGATATAGACTGTTTAATAAGAGTTTTAAATTTGGACTTTTGCAGCGCAACGCTAGAGTGGCGCTGGAAGATTTAGCTGAGCGCATTAAGCATGCCAGCCGTGACTATATCTTCACTGATGATGGCTATAGTCCGGGTGTGCCTTTTCCCGAGGATGCGATCTTAGACAAGCCTTATATATATTTTGCTGTGCCTAATATTAGTTTTGATATTGATGCTACTAAGTCTGCCCCTAAGCCTATTGGCAATAAGCCTGCTGCCAGTGACTCTCCTTGGCGTAGTTTGGATACCACGGTTATTAATCCATTCAAAAAACAAAAGTCCGGACTAGAGATGAAGTCTGAGCAGGGCGTGCTTAATCCGGGCGCGCAGTTCTCTACTATTAATAGTTATGACTACTACTTATATTATTTCGCTAAGCCTAAGGTGGATGTCGATAGAGGACCAGACCCGCAACTAAGCAAGAGTGCCAAGCTCAAGATGCTGGTTTATAAGAATCAATCCACCCAATACACTGAATCACAGGCCGTCGATTGGCCGTTTATGCCACCTGAGCTGGTTGAAGCAGATACGCCAGATGATAAAAATATTTATAAACGTAGCTATGTTGGCTATGTTAAGCGTGAAGAAGATTTAATCCCAGAGTTTTCGCTTTATAAATCAACAGTAATTTTTGATTATTCTGGTTCTACTTACGACAGACTCTTCGTTATTAAGGTTAATCTCTATGACGAGGGCAGTGATACCAGGGTAAGTTTCGAGACGGCAGTAGCGCCGCGCAACTGATGCAAGCCTTACTAAGACTAGCTTTGATTCTATTCTTGTCTAGCGCCTGTAGTCGTGTTGATGATCCTAATACCCTTAGGCTTAATCTTGCTCATGAGCCGGCGACTCTTGATTGGAATAAAGCTAGTGATTCTTACTCTTTTGATGTGATCTCTAATATTATGGTTGGGCTTACCCGCTACGCTCAAGATGATTCTGGGCGTATTAAGGTAGAACCGATGCTGGCTACTAGTTGGGAAGTGAGTTCAAGTCAAGATGCTTATACTTTTCATCTAGATTCGCGGGCGCGTTGGTCTGATGGCGTGCTGGTTACGGCACAACACTTCGTGGATTCTTTTAGGCGCACTCTTGATCCTAATACCGCTGCACCTTACGCCGAACTCCTCTCGCTGATTGATCTTGAGGAGACTAAAGCCATAGATGCTCAGACTCTTTATATCAAGCTTAGGAAACCAGCTGCTTATTTTATTTATATAACTGCTTATGGTTTGATGCTACCAATTAGGCTAGATCTTATTAATAAATATGGCGATCAATGGACGAGCCCCACTAAACTTGTGACTAATGGTCCTTATAAGCTAAGTAAATGGCAGCACGAATATAAGATAGAACTTGAGCGTGCTGATAATTATTTCGCTAAGCCAGTGCAAGTCAAGCGCATTAAATTTTTTATGGTTGAGGAGCAGTCGCAAGCTTATACTCTTTATAAGAATCATCAACTAGATTTTGTTGATGGTAGATCTTTGCCCAGTAGTGAATTGAGGAATATAGAGCAGAATCTTGCTCAGGATGAGCGTTTGATGCGTAAGCCACTACTTAGGAGTACTTATGTAGGTTTTAATACTAGGCATGCACCACTAGATGATGTTCATCTGCGTAAGGCTTTGGCTTATGCGATAGACAGGCGTGCTCTTACTGCTGCGCTTGCTCGCGGTTATCAGCCTAGCGCAAGTTGGATACCTAGTGGTTTGCCAGAATATTTTCATGCGGATCTTGCTAATCCGGATACAGCTTATAATCCGGAGTTCGCACGCGCCGAACTCAAACTTGCACGCAAGCAGAACCCTAAATTAGTTTTTGCTTTTCCAAGTACAGAAGAAGCCAAGCTAATCTCTGAGACTTTGCAAGCGATGTGGCGGCGTGAACTAGGCATCACAGTTGAACTTAGAAGTATGGAGTGGAAGGTTTACCTTAGTACCCTGGATGCTAATCCACCAGATGTTTTTAGGCTGAATTGGACGGCTGACTATCCTGACCCAGATACTTTTATGCAATTATTTATGACGAAGAATCCTATTAATTATCCCGGGTTTTTTAATGCTAATTATGATGCGATGATAGAGCGCGCTGCAAGTATGGCAAATCTTCAGCTGAGACAGAAGCTATATTTAGATGCTGAAACCATGTTACTTAAGGATTATTGTGTTATAGCCCCGCTATTTACTAATACACAAACAATAGTGCAGCGAGCGAATATTTCTGGGCTTATGATAAACTCGATGGATATAGCTTTCTTAGATCAAATTACTAAACATGAATAAAGAACACGAGCACGAAACTCACCTTAACGCTTTTTGGGATCCAATGCAGCTTACGGCGATTAGTTCAGAAGAGACTCGTAAGGTGCGTTTGTGGGGTGGAATTATTTTTGCTGGGTTGGTAGTAGTTTTGATTGCGGTGTTGGTGTTTTTGATAGTACCAACTAATAAACAATTACAATTACGCAGAGGTTCAAGCGTGGTAGTAGATGGCAAGACTAAGGCGTCGCGTAAAATCTTGCATACAGACGGGGTGCGTGAAGAATTAGCTGTAACAAATATACGTGTTGGCGCGAAAGAAAAGCTGACTAAGGATAAATTACCACTTTAGTTATTAGCAGGATTGCCTTCTCGAGCCAGTTTACGCCCTATCTTTACCGCTAAGTCAGGACTAGTGTCATCTATAAGTCTAAGCATGTTATTGAGCTGATCTAAAGAACAGTTTGGGTGTAATTTAGCCAAGCCCGCTTTACCTTGGTTGGCAAGCTCTTGATAAAGCTCTTGAACTTTCATAAGTTTACCTTTGACATTCTCAAGGGTCTGCAGTAGCTTATTGCGCTGTTCTGGATTAAGGCTGCCCCAATTGTTTCTGGCATTATTGAGTGCGCTGGTCACTTCTCTTGCCCGACTAAGTATTAAGTGTGGCTTAGCTACTTCGTCATCGCTAGCAATTTGCTCGAGGAGATTCTGATTTTCTGCTTTGAAACTCATCTGCAGTTCTTCTTTGGGTTTCAGTGCGATATAGCCAGCTAGTGCCGCAAGCGTAGGCAAGGCACAAAGAAAAGCAATTTTGGCACTAAAAAGAAATAAACAGGTTACGGTTGCGACACCACCGAAGGCGGCTCCTAGCCCAGCGATTATTCTAAAACCGCCGGTGAATAATCTCATGCCGGTATTTGCGATTGATGGGGTTTGATTAATAGGCTCAGCAGCTTCAATGTGAGTATGCAAAGCCTCCGTTTCAGCGTTGGATATATAGCTTGCTTGGCTTGCTCTTTCGGTTATATTCGGCCTAAATTGGCTTGGTGGCGCGGCAACAGGCAAAGAAGGGTTGGCAGTAGCTCGGACTCCATCCATAATATATCCATACATATGATAACACATATTAGGGCAATAGGTATTACAGGCTGAAATAGCCCGCAGATTATTATTAGTAAATATTAATGATTCAAGCTTCACAATATTAGGTATTGCTGTTACTATTCATGTCTATCGAAAAGGATTATGGGAGGAATATAGCTTAATGTTTGGACCGCACTTGTTAATGGAAGCCTGTGGCTGTGAATACAAATCTCTTACAGATATATCAGTATTAACCGATTTATTAGACGAACTTCCAGGCAAGATGGGGATGACCAAAATAATGCCTCCTTACGTGTTTAAATACAATGGTCTTGTAGAGGACGATTGGGGCCTTAGCGGTATAGTTTTAATCGCTGAAAGTCATATAGCTTTCCATACTTTCCCTGATAAGGGTTTTCTTACTGTAGATATATTTAGCTGTAAGGATTTTGACGTGCGCGAAGCGGTTCGCAATATCGTTGATGTTTTCAAACCACGTTCTTGGGATGAACAGCTATTAATGCGTGGCCGTGAGTTCCCGCGTTCGCTTACTAAGGCTGCAATGATAATTGAAAATGAGCGCAAGCAGCATTTTGATCATTTAGTTGCTGTTTGATTTACTTAATCCAGATACTTTCTTCGCTAAGCTAGATAGCCTTAGCGACTCAGATTTGCTCGATTTTATTAGCTCTTGGCACGAACGCGGCGAAACCGCCGCTGAGTTGCATGCTTTTGCTAGTTATATTTTTCAACAAGAACCGCGTATTGAGACAGGCTTAGCTGTTTATGATTGCGCTGGTACAGGCGGAGATGGTGCTAATACTTTTAATATTTCTACTACGGCGGCTATTATTGCGGCTGGTTCTGGGCTTGCTATCTCCAAGAATGGTGGCCGCAGTACGACTAGTAAATCTGGCTCAGTTGATGTGCTCGAAGCACTTGGTTTTAATTTCTCTGCTAATTATCAGCTTAAGCTTGAGGGACTTAGGCGTCATAATTTAGCTTTTTTTGCTAGCCGGGTTACGGGCAAACTCTTAATTAGAGTGAAGACGCTTTGCCGTCAGCATAAAACCACTGGTTTTATTAGCCTCTTGGGTCCGCTAACAAGCCCAATTAAGCTTAAAGGTCAAGTAATAGGCGTGGGGCAGCGCCGTTGGCTAGAGCCATTAGAGGGGGCACTGCAAAACTTTATTAAAGATGGGCATCTGGATAGAGCCGCGCTCTTGCGTTCTAGAGGCTTGCGGCTTGATGAGCTGAGTACTTGCAGTGAAGCAGAGTTGCATTTTGTGTTTGCAGATTTGAAGCAGGGGGACGCTTGCAAGCTGAGTTATGAGTTTAGGCCTGAGGATATAGGGCTTAAACGCTCTAGTATTAGTGAGCTTACTGGCGGCTCAGCTCCAGAGAACGCTGCTATCATAGCTGGCTTGCTTGATGGCAGCATTATTGACAGGCCCAAGCTCGAGACTGCTTGTCTTAATGCCGCACTCTTACTATTACTAGATCGAGATTTAGCAGCTTTGGCGGCTGGTACCAGTCTCACTAGCTTACTAAGGCGAAACTATGATCTAGCTTTAGAGACTGTCTTAAGCGGTAAGGTTTGGGCTAATTTCCAAGATTTACTTGCTTTACTGAATAGCTAACTGGTCTTATAATTTCTCTTATGATGAAGAGATTATTTGTTGCCGGTTTAATTTTTATAAGTGTGATTAACACTCCTGCGGTTTATGCGCAAGATGAGTATAGCGATCCACAAATATACGCGCAAGACAAGCTGGTGAATGCCCAAGCTCAGTATCAGCGCTTGCAAAATCAAGAAAAAGCATTAGAGAAATTAATGGCTGCTGTGAAAACAGATCTTAAAGCTGCCAAGCTAAGAGCCAAGGCTGAAACCGTACAAAAAATCGCTGACACTGCTAGGCAAGATGCATCAATGAATGTAGAGCAAGCAGGTATTGCTGTTGATCTTCCAGATTTAATGTCAACCAAGGGCGTGCAAGCAGTTGCTGCAGGTGCTAAAGAAAAAGAAAACATAGACTTGATGTTTAGAGATAGAAATAAACAAGAATCAGCAAGTGTTTTCTTCCCAGCTGGATCTGGCTCTAGGACTATAACTCCAGAGTATATTAAGTAATGAGATTTATAGATTGGTTTTTATTAAAGGCAGCTCTGCTAGCCTTTGTGCTTTTGTTATTGCAAGTAGTTTTCGCGCCCAAGGTGAATTTGTTATTTACGGCGATATTGGTGTTCGCAAGCTTGCTTAGCAGTTACGAGACTTTAGTGCTTGCAGTAATAGCAGCCGCGTTAACAGCCGCGTTACTTTATTCCACTACATATCCTTGGTATTATTTGTTAGTTGCTTTAATAGCCTCAGTAATTAATCCCAAACAAATCCCAGATAAGTTTATAGTTACGATTCTGTATGCAATTGTTTTTACCGCCTTAGTGGAGATTTTTAACCCCAACTCGACTGCTTATTTCGATAGACTAGTTGAAACCTTGCCAGCAACAGCTTTTGCAGCTATTCCTTTATATTTTTTGGTTTTGTTTTTATTCGGAGATAATATCCCTAAGCGCAGTTATGCCAAGTCCTGAGCGTTTATCTAAGTTACAATTGTGAATTAATGCAAACAGAGCTGAAACCCAATATTAAACTTGAACCCGGCTGGTTATCGGTGCTTGAGCCAGAGTTTGATAAGCCTTATATGCAAGCTTTGCGCGGCTTTTTGGCTGACGAGATGAAGCAGCATACCGTTTACCCGCGTGGACAAGATATGTTTAATGCTTTTAATTACACGCCGTTTGCTAAAGTCAAAGTAGTGATCTTAGGTCAAGATCCTTATCACGGTCCCGGGCAAGCGCATGGATTGTGCTTCTCTGTGCCTCAGGGTATTAAAGCTCCACCATCATTAGTAAATATTTTTAAAGAACAACAACAAAGTCTTGGTATTACTCGTCCTAGTCATGGCTGCCTTGAATCTTGGGCTCAGCAAGGAGTGTTTTTGCTTAATACTTGCATGAGTGTGCGCGCTAGCATGGCTAATTCACATGCTGGGCGCGGTTGGGAAGAATTCACCACGCGTGCTATTCAAGAATTAAATGAAAAACGTGAGGGCATTGTTTTTATGCTTTGGGGGTCTTCAGCGCGGGCTAAAGCGCAGATGATAAACCGTGATAAACATTTGGTTTTAGAAGCGCCGCACCCTTCACCGCTCTCTGCGCATCGTGGTTTTCTTGGTTGCGGGCATTTTAAAACAGTGAATGAATATTTAGTGGGTCGCGGCGAAGCAGCGATTAACTGGGCTTTATAGATGCAAGCAATTTACCTAGAAAACTTAAACACTGGGGCAGTTCTTAAGCAAGAAGGCTTAGACCTGGTCTTCCATCCAGCTAGTCTCTTGAAATTATTCACAGCAATAGCGGTGCGTGATTTAATTATGCAAGTAGGCGGCTGCAAGCCTACTTGTACAGTGCTGGTGACCGCCGCACAGCGAGCGCATTTGGCGCAGCATAAGGCTACCGTGCTGACGGCACTAGAAGCGAGTCTGGCAGGTTCAGACAATGATGCCCTTCATTACCTGGTGGATTTTATTTCGGAGACTCAGTCAGGGCTTGAGCTTGAAGGGGTTGCTTTAGACGCTTTTATTCATGGGCGCTACCTGATTCATAGTTTTTTTACAGTGGGTTATTCCGAATATTTGCGTATTTCTAATAAATGTTTCGAAGTAGATTATTATGGACGTGACAAACAAGTGCTTGCCCAGCAGCCTAATCAATGCACTATAGAAGATGTGGCGCAGGTGATGAAAGTAGTGATGGCAACTCACGGCACTGAGATAGATCTTGCTGAGATGATTAAACGCAAGCTTTCTACTGGCGATTATCAGGCTGATAATTTTATTGGCGCTGCGCTTGGACTTAGTAATGAGTTCTACTCCAAAGCCGGCTGGACTTCGTGCTCCTATCATGATGCTTGTGTTTTTGAGCGTGATGGCGAGCAGCAGCTAATGGTCATTATGACTGGGTTTGCTGATAGTTTTTATCTTGCCCGCATCGCCAATCAGCAGTTTAACCGATAAGATAAGCCGAAATGTTTCCTTGCATAAAAATCATGGGCATATAATCAAGGTATGCAAACTTTAACCACTAGCTGTCAGTTTACTCTCAATGAAGATCAAAAGATGATCCAGCGTGCAGTGCGCGAACTCGCTACTGAGCAATTCGCTGAGCGCGCTAAAGAAATCGACAAGAGTCATAGATTTCCGCACGAGAATGTTAAAGCGATGGCTGAACTTGGTTTGCTCGGTCTTACTGTTGATGAGAAATGGGGCGGCGGCGGCATGGATTATGTTTGTTACGCGATTGCCGTTGAAGAACTTTCTCGCATTTGTGCTGCGACAGGTACTATCTTCTCTGCGCATCTTTCACTCTGCACCAAACCAATTAACGATTGGGGCAATGATGAGCAGAAGGATAAGTTTCTAAGACCGCTTGCTGCTGGCACTAAGCTCGGTGCTTTTGCACTATCAGAGCCGAGTAATGGTTCTGATGCTGCAGGAATGAATACTACTGCTGTTGAAGATGGTGATAGTTATGTGCTCAACGGCTCTAAAGCGTGGATCACCAATGGTATTGAAGCCGAGATATATTTAGTACTAGCGCAAACCAATAGAGAACTTAAACACAAAGGTGTAACTGCTTTCTTAGTAGAGAAAGGTACGCCCGGATTTAGTTTCGGTAAGCCAGAGGATAAGCTTGGTATACGTGCAAGCTCTACCACTCAATTGCATTTCGATAATTGCCGCGTACCTAAGGCAAATATTCTTAGCAAGATTGGTGATGGCTTCAAAATCGCCATGTCCACTCTTGATGGCGGACGCATCGGCATGTCTGGTCAAGCGATTGGAATTATGCGCGCTGCTTTTGAAGAGTCTATTCAGTACTCTAACGTGCGCGAAACTTTTGGACAAAAAATAAAAGAGCACCAAGCTATTCAATTCAAACTTGCTGATATGGCTACTGATATTGATGCTGCACGTTTGCTCACTTGGGCTGCTGCTGCAATGCACGATCGCGGTGAACCGTTTTCGCGCCAAGCTGCGCAAGCGAAGGTCTTCGCGTCTGAAGCGGCGATGAAACATACTATTCAAGGTGTGCAAATTCATGGCGGCTATGGTTTCACCACGGAATATAACCTTGAAAGGTATATGCGCGACGCCAAAATCACCGAGATTTATGAAGGTACCTCTGAGGTGCAGCGCATAGTGATTGCTAAGAGCTTATTTAAAGAGTACCTCTAGACAAAAACAGCCATAAGATAATATACTGTTATCTTATGCTAAAGTCTGCTAGCGGAAACCTAGGATCAAATATTGTTGAAAACGCGTTAGCAAATCGCGAAGCGCTTACACGTGCCAAAGATGAGCCGATAGGGATTATACAATTAAAAATTACCAGCGATATTAAGAGTTTGGCGTTTTGGTTGACTTTTTTAATACGCTCTAAGGATCCACAAGCATTTGTTCTTGAGGATAGATCAGACTCGGTTTCACGTTGGGTAGCTCAGTCTCTTGCAACCAGAGTTTTTGCGTTCAAGCATTGTCAAGCTCTTCGTCTTACACAAGACAAGCAGGTAGGCAACCCAGTTTATTTTCTTTTTAAAATGTTTGAAGATATATTTATTCATCAAGCTCAGCCTGTTTGCAAGAAGCCTATTGTTAGACCAGTAATGATTGATCCTGTGCTTGAAGGAGCTGTCTATGGTTATGATGCTTTGTCTAAAATTGATCCAGAAAAGGCTTTAGCTGGAGAAATGGTGTTATTGCTAGCGATTAAAGAGTGGTTAACTAATGTGGAGTTTGACCATAAAGCCGAGCTAAGATTGTTGCAGATTTTAGCCGAAAGTTTAGCCAAGTCTAATTATTACTGCTCTGAGCAAGAGCCTTTATTACAAGAGATCATTAGTCATGAACCTATAAGGGCACGCTTGCAAAAGCTTCTAGTATCTAGGCTTGAGGCTGCTACTGATGATGACACGACCATAGATTGTCGCCGTTATATTAAGCTATTAGGGTTAATATGCTCTAGAGAATTTTTTAAAGAACAAGCCACCAGAATTGATGACTTGAATGAATATCAGATTAGTGAACAAACTCATTTAATACCTTTATCTATGATGTATATAGCTAAGAATATGAAGGCTAATTTATCAAGGCAGGAGCAGTTTAATTTTTATAAGCTTGCTGAACAACAATTAGTTAGATTTAAAGCTCGTGAGGAATCGCAAGATCATTTTGACGGTGATCTTGAAAGACTGATCGCAAGTTTAGATGAGCTAGTTATTCAACTCAAAAAGGATCTTCGGATAGTTAATTAAGCTTATACGCTACCGTATACTTATCACCACCATCATCAATCTCAATAATCGATCCTTGAGTCAGATTAAGATCGCGTCCGCGTCCGATTAGCCAAGGAAGTGGCATTAGTGCGCCTTTGACGAAACCTTTAGCTCCGGCTTTAAGTTTAGAACCATCAGTTTCGCTAGCATCTAGCACTGCGTTCCAAGCAGCAAGACCGCCGCGGCCAATAGGCAGACCAAGAGTAAACATGTCAGTGGTAATTGCTAGGGTTAAACCCGTTGCTGCAAACGCAGCGTTACCAGCCCAGCGCATATTGCGATGCTTAGAGCGAGGAATAATTTTTATAATTTCGCCCACTTTTTCTATAGAACCATTAGGCAAGGTCGCTGTAGAAATTTCTACTTTAACTATTTCACTGCGGCTGATGCGGCGCTTCTCCCTATGCTCAGTGAATTTGCCGTGCAAGACTGTGCCAGCAGGATAGGCATCCTCGTCATCAGAACCTGTCACCTCTAGATCTATAGCTCCGCCCAGTTCGTGCGAACTTATCCAGCGAACTTTGGTAGTCGTGTCATCAAGATCACGAGCGAAGACTGGGCCTACTATAGAAAGTACAAATCCAAGTAGAACAATAATTGCAATTAATTTTTTAGGCATAATTACATTATTCCACGCCGGCATCTAGTCTAATCTTAGGTCGGATGTCATAATTATTTTGTTTGCTTATTATCCTTGAATCTAGCTCTAATGCTGGGTCTGCCGGCAGTAGCGGCGACTAGGATAATATCTGCTAGCCAAGTGCCTAGTCTTGATTTTACAGGGCTTGCAGATAATAAGTTTGAGCAGGATTTGGACACTATAGTCTTGGGGCGTGGTGCGGCGCAGCCGACTAAGCGAGATTCTTTGCGCGTAGTGCACTGGAATATAGAGCGCGGTTTTAATATCGATGCTCTGCGTAGTTTGTTTACTAATGCTCAGGCTTATCTGCGCGACTATATTGATCTTGCGGTTTATTCAGAAGATGAGCAGGGTAAGTTGATAGCCTCTGAACTTGCCGCGACTCTTCACGCTGATTATGCTTTTGCGCCTGAGTTTGTAGAGCTTGATCCTAGTATCATTGAAGAGGCTAAGCTGGATCACAGTCAGTATAAGGGTTTACATGGTAATGCGATAGTATCGCGCTATCCGATTAAGTCGGCGAAGCTCCTAAGATTACCGCAATGTTATGACTGGTATGAAGGTGAGCGCCGTAATCTAAGCTTACTTGAAGAGAGTCGTAGGCTTGCTGCCAAGGCAACAGTTGATGAGCAAATGATTACCGAACTTAGGCGCGGCGGACGCATAGCTTTGATTGCAGAAATATCACTCCCAGATAAACAAACTATTACTGTGGTTAGCATTCATCTTGAAAATCGCTGCATGCCTCAATGTCGCAAACAGCAAATGGAGTTTTTGCTTAATGCCTTAGCTGATACTAATACTGCTCTTGTGCTCGCTGGTGATATGAATAACTTCGAGGGTGATGCTGGTCCAACCTCAGTAGTGAAGCTGCTTTCATCTAAACTTATAGATATTAATTTTGTCGCCAAAACCGCACTGACTTTTATTAATCCATATTCGCTAATTACTAATACTTCTAGTGTCAGCCTTGGCGCTTTGCGCAAGCACAAAGACCCGACGGTGATGCCTGTGCCGATATTATTGCCGAATAAAACTTACAGCTTTTTTAAATACATTAAGCATTTTGAATTTCAAGATGGGCAATACTTCGATCATGAGGGCGGTAAAGTATATAGTTATAATGCTAGAAGCGCTCAGTGGTCCAATACTAACCAGCGCGCAGCGAAGGGTTTTGTTGAGACTTTTAAACTTAAGCGCTCTTTTGGTATCGCCAAATTCAAAATCGATTGGTTATTTTTTAAGCCAGATGCTGATGCTAAATTTAGGGCGGCTTTCGCTAGGACTTTTAGTTGCTTGAATAATTCTTATTATGGCGGCGCAGAGAAGCTATCAGACCATAATCCGATTAGTGTTGATATTCTGTATAACGTTATTGCGAGTCCGAGGGGCGCAGCAAGTCCTTGACGCTGGCAGGGAGATTGCCACGGCGATATGTCAGCCTCATAAGTACGGGAACACGCCAGCCACTATTTAGTCATAAAATATAAGAAGCACTTAGGTGCTTTTGCTCGCGCGTGCATATATTATCTAATCGCCTAGCGGCCGTAGATAATATAAATGGCCCTACGGGCATATGAGTAGTAACTCAAAATATGGATTACACTGTACCCACTAATTTAGCTGACGAGGCTTACACGCGCGGAATAGTTTACAATTCAGCCAAACCCATTGGTGGTATTCGCTATGTGGATCAGCGTGATCGCTCGGTGATTATAGACAAGCTCTCTAAGAAAGTTCAGGTGCGTGTAGAAACTCAAGCCACAGAGACGACTGTAAACACAGCACCAGAGACTAACAGCACGGCAACTAGCCAAACTGTCGAACCCAGCCAAGAAATTGCAGCTAATATCCCAGAGCCGAAGTTAATTATCGAACGTGGCGAGAAAACCGCTCCAGTTGTAGAAGAAAGCATAGAGCCAGAACTAGTGCCAACTCCTGTTGAGGAGATGGTTACAGCGATCACAGCAATGCCGGTTACTAGTATCGCTCAAGAAGTAGCCGAGCCTAAACCAGATACAGAACCTTTTGATGCTCATAAAGAAGCCTTGCTCGCTTATGAAGAAAGTATGCGCGAACTTGGTGTGACTGTGAATCACAAGACTCCAGCGCGCAGAAGTGGTATTTATTATTCTAAGCCTGGTGCTTACGTAGTAGAGATTAATGGTACTCCTACAGATTTTTCTGCTGAAGGAATTAATAAACCAATACTTAACAGTGATGATCAATTGTGGCTACAAAAAGCCCAGAGATATTTCTTGGAAGCGCGCGATGATTCTAACCATAAAATAGGTAGTGCGGCGGCATATACCACTCCTGATATTCTTGAAGCGCTGTGGGCGACGGCAGTTCAAGTGGGTATAGAACCTAAGCGTTTTCTGGTGCAGGTATATAATGAATCCCGCTTTAATCCACATGCTCGCGGTGATGCCGGCGAGCGTGGTATAGGTCAATTCATGCGCAACACCGCTAAGATGCTAGAACTTGATTGGTCTAAGATGACTGCTGGTGAAGAGACACTTGCCTATCAAGCGCGCTGCGCTGCTGAGTTCGTCAAGTCCGTCGGCGAGTCGCGTTACAATGGCGGTAATCCAGAATATGTGCGCCTAATTAGTACGCGCATGTCTGCGATTAATATGACCCGTGTTGCTAGCTGTGATGCTGAGACTTGTGTTTAATTGCTGAATATTTAACGTGTGAGTATTAAAGAGTTGCCTTTAATTTGGATGTTTATTATACCTTCGGTGCTAAATGGTCTTAAGCGAGGATAAATACAGAAGGAGAGTGTATTGTCCTGAGGACTGGAGATGATAGTAATAGGACTATTGCGTAAAGCTTCAGACCAACTCCTGATTGCTTTTTGTAGTAGTGCAGGAGGTATTAATTTAAGTATATTGCGCGAATCATTTGGGGTAAGTTTGAATTTATATGAGTAGCCGCGGAACTCCCCCTTGGTTTTTTTATATGGTCTCTTAAGTGATTGGCTTAGCTTCTCTATAAAACTATCAAATCTTTTTGCTGCTGCTTGCCGGTTCGGTCTGTGATCTTCAACTGTCTGACTTATGATAAAGTCGAGCTGTTCAAACAAGCTGCTTAACTGAGGGTTTGCAGCATTAGACTTAGAAGCTTGTGTTATAGCTTGTTTTGTTTTTTTGCCGAGACTAATGGTCCCAATTAAGTCACTAGAATATTTTTTGACAAAAAATTTTGTTTGTATTTGTCTGTAAACATGGATACTTGCTAAGGAGTTTTCATCTCTAACTCTGGCGCTTAGTATGCATGGTATATCTCTTTGCCTTGGTGTAATTTGAATTTGTTCAGCTTGCTGCTGGGGGCCTTTAGTTAATTCTCGTTTAAGTGCTCGAAGAAAAGCATGTTTATCATATGTAACCGGTGAAGTGGGACGCATGCTGAAGATAATAGCATGCCACTTGGTTTAAGCCGTTACTGTATCCACAGCCTTCGCCACCACTTGCTTCGCTATCTCACGAAAAGCTTTAGAGATGCTGTGTTCAGGCTCAGCTATGGTAATTGGCATGCCGCTATCGCCGCCGCTGCGAACCTTAAGCTCTATAGGTATAGCACCGAGGAAGTCTAAGCCCAGCTCTTGAGCTGCTTTAGCGCCGCCGCCATGCGAGAAGATTTCACTACGCTCGTTACAGTGCGGGCACTCGAAGAAACTCATATTCTCGACTAGTCCTAGTATAGGCACGCCCATTTTTTGGAACATCTGCAAGCCCTTGCGCGCATCGAGCAAGGCTACGTCTTGCGGCGTGGTGATTATCACAGTGCCGTTAAGAGCCACATTCTGGCAGAGAGTGAGCTGCGCATCGCTAGTACCCGGTGGTAGATCCACTATGAGGTAATCGAGTTCACCCCACTCTACTTCACGCAAGAACTGCTTAATTACTCCATCGAGCATTGGTCCGCGCCAAATAGTCGCTTTGTTCTCGTCAACCAGTGTGCCCATGGATATAAGCTTGATGCCATGTGCCTCTTGTGAACCGACCTTCTGGTTCTCAGTCATTAAGGGTTTATCAGTTACACCTAGCATCAGGTGTACGTTTGGACCAGTTATATCTGCGTCGAGTAAGCCGACCTTATAACCAAGCTGTGATAAAGCAATAGCAATATTCACGGAGCAAGTAGTTTTGCCAACACCACCTTTGCCGCTATTAACCGCGATGATCTTCTTGATACCAGGCACGGGCGAGCGCGGAGTGATAGTGCCGCGATTCGCAGTGCCGCCTATGGGTCTATGACCGCTGGCGACTTCTTCTTCGAGGCGCTTGGTAGTATAAACATCCAACTCTTCGAAGCCCGCCGCCTTTAACTGCGTTTCGATTTTTTTGATCAGCTCGTTCTTCTTAGGATCAGCCGGATTGTCCAGCATAAGATTGAACACTACTTTTTTGCCGACCACAGAAACATCCTTGAAGGCGCTGGCTGGTAATGCTGTGCTGATAATGGTTGTAGCTTTAGTTATTAATTGATCCATGCGCTTTATTTTAGCGCAGAGGCTCTTAGCTTTGCATAAAAACCCGATCTTCCATACTTAGAGTTTTAATATAGATATCCTTGATTTCTTCTATAGTAGCTTTCTCATCAAGCTCTTTGCCGAGCATACGCAAATACTCGCCAACCTTAGCCGAGATATTGCGAGGGGTTTTTTCTTTATCGTTAAGAGCAGTTGCTATATATTTGCTAAGTCTTAGTATATTTGCTAGTTTGCGATGCTCTTCCTTAATTAGACTAGGGTGCTCGTGGAAGCGTATTACTTCGGAAATAATATTAGGCAATTCCCAAGCCTCAACTAGCTTAGCGCTAACTTCATTATGTTCAAAGCCCATAAGTATTAGTTCAGCTGATTTTTCATCCATACCACGACTGAGCATATTGCGGATTTCAGCGAGCATGCGCGGGTCTTTGAGTCCGATGATGATTTTGCCCATATTATGCATTAGCCCTGCAAAAAAAGCATAATCGTGTTTAGTCTCACCGATTAATCGGGAAATATTCTTGGCGATAAAAGCTGTTCTTAGACTGTGTCTTAACTCGTTAAGTAGCTCTAGATTATTTGCCGGTTTTAGATGTTTCAGAAAACGTTTAACACAATCTGCTTCTATGGTACTTTGCACAAAATCATAACCAAGTCTTTGGATAGATTGTTGTAATTGTTTAGTCGTGATTAGCTTTACCCTAGCATCCAGTTTAATGCGAGCTTGGCGGATAATAGTTGTACTTAGTTCTTCATCTTGAGCCAAAGTGTTTACTACATCATTACTATGAGTATCTATACTACTAGTCATCTCAAGCAGTTTAAGCATCAGGTCCGGTCTTTTGGGTAGCATGCCTGAATCTATAGATTCAGTAACCCAGCTTTCTATACGTTTAAGTGAGCTTAATTGTTTCTCTTGGCTTAGCATTCTGTCCATACTTATTATCCTTAGAGTGCCACCTTGACACTTATCCTTGTATTTCGGGCATTTGCAGCCTTTCTTAATACTTTTCTTAGGCTATTTTTTGTACAATAACTCAGTCTGGACTAGTCCAGATAGAGGATAATATGGCGAAAAAGAAGGATTATGTAGTTGTTACTCTTGAGTGTACTGAGGCCCGTGGTCTTGGTGTTTCACCATCACGCTACACTACTTTTAAGAATAAGAAGAAGCATCCAGACAAGATGGAAGCCCGTAAGTACAATAAAAATTTGCGCAAGCACACCGTGCATCGCGAGATTAAATAGTTCTGCAAGCATTTCTATTAGAAGATGAATATAATCGTGTCGAGGCTTTGGGTTTGGCTAGTATTAGTTCAGCTTTATTTCCAGCACTTGATTTAGTTTCTATTCTTGCTAATTATGATGAAGCGAGTCACTTGCGAGTACTTGAGTCTTGGCTAAGCCTTAAGCTGGATTATAGTGAGCAATATGGTTTGAAGCGTTTGCGTGAGTTGATATCTGTCATCCTGAGCGAAGCGAAGGACCCCCATGCTGCCACCAAGGGATCCTTCGCGCTACGCACTCAGGATGACGTGTTAATCACCACCGGCGCATCCGAAGCTATTTATCTACTCTTCTCAGTACTTGCTAATAGTGATAGTTGTTTTATAGTACAGAAACCTATTTATCAATCACTCTATCAAGTTGCTGCTGATAAAGGTGCGCAGATCATAGATTGGGATTATGATGCGGCTCTCACGCCCGATGAGAATATTAATCGGCTTGAAACAATATTCACTACTTGTCCTAAGCTCACAGGCTTAGTCTTGAATAATCCTAATAATCCGCTTGGCACTGTGATTACTGACACGGCGATGCAACGCATTGCTGGTTTATTAGAACCTTACCAAGCTCATTTAATAGTGGATGAAGTATTTAGACCCAGTTCGCTGGTGCCAGTATCTTCAGCGATTAATTATGGCGCTATAGTAATTGGTGATATTAGCAAGTCCTATTCTTGTCCGGGTTTACGTTTGGGCTGGATTGCTAGTCAGAATCAAAAGTTACTAGCAGAATGTTCGGCACTTAAGAATTACCTTTCACTTAGATCAAGTACGCTCTCTGAGTTGATCGCTTGTTCAGTGCTTGAGCATGCTAATTACATTACTGAGCGCAATCGTAAAATCGCAAAAACTAATTTAGTTTTATTGCAGGAGTCTGGATTGAAGATAGATGCGCATCCTGATTATATAGGCGGACCAGTTTTGTTTCCGTGCTTGCCGGCTCATATTAACACTGAGTTGTTTATTGTTAAGGGTGATTTATTTGGGGCTGATCCTGGTAGGTTTAGATTGGGTTTTGGTTCAGAACCACAGGAGTTTAAGCATTTGTTGCCTATGATAGAATTATCTCAATGCCAGGCACCAAATCCAGTATAGACCAAGCTTACAGCCAAGCCTGCCGTGAGCTTGAGCATAATTATGGAGCTAATTACCATATACTCTCTGAGCCACTGGCACTAACACTTTTAGCTAAACTCTCTAAGCCAAGTACCGTGCAACCCGAGATTAGCTATCTAGTGCGTGAACTATATAGTTATTTAGTTCGTGATGTGGTCTCTCGCGAATTTGCTACTAGTACTAGTTCAATTGCTACGCGTATGGCAGCAACTGAGCCTGAGCGCGGAGTTTGGGCAGGCCCTGTGATTAATTCCAAGCAACGCGCTGTTACCGTTAACCTCGCGCGTGCGGGATCTTTACCTAGCCAAACTTGTTTTGAGTTTCTTAATCGTATTCTTGAACCGGATCTAGTACGTCAGGATCATGTGGTGATGGCGCGCACGGTAGACGCCCAGCAGCATGTAACTGGTGCTCACTTTGGTGATAGCAAGATTGGTGGCAGTATTGATGACGCTATAGTTCTTTTTCCTGATCCCATGGGTGCAACCGGATCTTCATTAATAGAAGCGGTGAACCACTATCGCAGTCACGGCAAAGCTACTAAGATTATTGCGCTTAATCTCATTATTACTCCAGATTATTTACGTGCACTTAAAACTAAAGCACCTGATGTCATTGTCTATGCCTTGCGTCTAGATCGAGGCGCTTCTAATGCTGATATATTAGCCACTAAACCCGGTACTCATTGGGAGAAGGAGTCGGGTTTAACTCCAATCCAGTACATTATTCCAGGTGCTGGTGGGCTGGGTGAGATTATGAATAATTCTTACTGCTGATTCATTTGATCTCGAAACTCGTCTATTGCTAATTGCTTGCAAAGAATAGCAGTAAGTTCTTCAGAGATTGAACGATTATTCTGTCTTTGTCTTCAGTCATGTGACCTCCTTTTGGCATACATATATATGATATCATATATATGTATGCAAGTGGAATCGAGTTTAAGACCCAGCGCCAAAGCCAAATCAATTTGGCATTGCCAAGAATGTGGCTATGAGGCCAGCGGCTACCTTGGGCGTTGCAGTCATTGCGGCGCTTGGGGCAGTTTTGTTGCTAAGAAGCTTATTAATTCAAAGCAGGCTGAGCGTCAGCGCAAACCTAAACACGGGGTCTTCTTGAGTCCAGAAGCGCAGCTACTTAAGCTTGATGAAATCCCAGACTCTGCTTATAAACGCATAGCTTCTAACTCTAGTGAGTTTGATCAAGTGATGGGTGGTGGCATAGTACCGGGCAGCATTACTCTTATAGCGGGCGAACCGGGTATAGGCAAGTCTACTTTATTGTTGCAGCTTGCGGCAAGTTATAGCACTAAGATGCGAGTGCTGTATCTTAGTGCCGAAGAGAGTTCTGAACAAATTAAGATACGGGCGCGGCGATTAGGATTGTTGGATAGTCATAAAGATAGTGCAACTGTCGCTGACAGCGCAGAAACGTGCCGTAAGGCACCTTTCTGCTATCCTGAGCGAAGCGAAGGATCCCTTGATCAGCTATTAATTTCTACCGAAAATAACCTGGAAGAACTAATAGAGAAGACCCGAACTATAGAGCCGGGCTTAATTATTATTGATAGTATCCAGACTATATATTTGCCCGAGCTAGATTCTATACCCGGCTCCCAGACCCAGATACGTGAATGTGCAGCTAATCTAATGCGCTTCGCCAAGAGTACAGGTATACCTATAATTCTTGTTGGTCATATTAATAAAGATGGTGATATTGCTGGTCCCAAGATACTTGAACATATGGTTGATACCGTATTGCAATTCGAGGGTGAACGTGACGCTAGTATACGCATAGTGCGCAGCATTAAGAATCGTTTCGGTAGCACTGATGAAGTGGCGTTATTTACTATGCTAGAGACAGGGCTTAAAGATCTTAGCAATCCATCAGAATTATTTTTGAGTGAGCGAGCTGGTGGCATAGTTTTTGCTAGTAAAGAAGGCAAACGTTCACTGTTACTTGAAGTGCAGGCTCTAGTCTTAGCTTCTGACTACTCTAATCCGCGCCGCGTAGCTAATGGCGTGGAATTAAATCGCTTGCAGCAAATACTAGCGATACTTGATAAGCGTCTCGGGCTTAGTCTTGCTAAGGCTGATGTCTACTGTAATGTAGCTGGTGGTATGAACTTGAAAGACCCAGCTGCAGATCTGGCTATCGCTCTTGCTCTTATTACTGCCAGCAACGATAAACTTGCTCATGAATTCGAAGATACTGTAGCGCTTGGTGAGATTGGTCTTGCTGGTGAGCTGCGCTCTATATCTAATCTTGAAGCTAGAATACGTGAAGCAGCCAAGCTTGGTTTTAAGCGAGTGATTTGCCCGCAGCAGGACAAATCAGAATTAGCTAAATATTCTGAGAAGTATAAGATAGCAGTGCAGCCGCTAAGAGATATCAAGATGTTAAGCTAGAAGTTTTGTGATTCTACACAATGCGCCCGCTCCGCTGGCAAATAAGCCCAAAGCAAACCCGGTTCCCAAAGTGGTTCAAGCCCAGCTGGGATCTTGTAGATATAAAGACTTTTGATGATTTCAAGAGCGCGGTGATTGCCCATACCGCGAGGGTCATTAGCAAGGCGGGTTTTAAGGCTAACAGCATCACGTTTGCTAGTACAGAGTGCCGGTCCTGCTTTCGCTCCAGAGCTGCGGCAGAGCACGGCAATATTACCATCATCACGCGGTGAGCCCAAGACATATAGGCTATCTTGCTCTTTTGCGGTAGGGAACATCAGGGATTATTCTAGCTTAAAACCCATCGTTTAGGGGTCTTAACAAGCCCTTAACCTAATCGGGGTCTTCTATTAGTATGGCGGATGGCCTAAGTATAAATCCGGAAGCGACAGCTGTTGAGATTAGCCCTGATAAAGCACGTGGCAGCGTGGAAGCTGCGGCCACGGACGTTCTTGGTATTTTAAAAACTATTGCTACTAAGCAAGGCGAAGTAGATGCTATACAACTTGATCTTCTTGATGAGGATGGTAGTACTGCTGATACGGAATTTCGTGGCGAAGCATTTGGTACTCAGAATTTAGTTCTTAGTGATCTTTTTGGCATCAAACAGAAAATCTATATGCAAACCGACGCTTCGCGTTTAGCTGAGCTTGGCAGCTTGAGTAGTAGAGTTTATCAGAAGAAATATTCTACTCTTGCTCGTTTAATGGCTGAAGATTTATCAAGAGGCAAAATCACTCAAGCTGAATATTTAGAAAGACAAGAAGCCATGATACTAGGGCAGTCAGCAGCGGGTTTAACCTTAGCAGCGATAATAGATAATTATAAACAGCAAGTGGTTGCTGGCAAGAGTAGGTTAGTAGGTTTTGATAGTAGTAACTTGCCTGGCATGTTTCAAGAAGAAGTTGGGTTTCAAGAATTAACTTCAACCGGGCAGCTTACTGGGTCTATAGTTAAAAAAACAATATCTGCTAAGTTCAATGAGGATGGTCTGATAAATCCATCAACATCTGCTAATTCTCGCTCGGCAGAATATTTTGCTGAATTAACTAAGCAGCCTCGTGATACAGACTTAGATTTACTTAGCAAGCTTGCTAGTAGGAAGATTAGCGTCCCTGATTTTTTGAATCAGCAGAGAAAACTAGTTGATAACCTGCTTGATAGTAATCCATTGCAAAGTATTAAGTCCTATACTGACGATCAAAAAGCCAAAATAGACGCTTTACTTAGTGATACTTTAAGCCAGAAGTGGACTGCTGCAATTACGGCAATTAATAATAGCGGTAACAATACCTGGAATAATGTTCAGACGCAAATCACCACCCTCATGAATGAACTTTTAGCTTTTACTGGACTAGGTGCAGATGGCAAGAAGGGCTTTGTTACGGGTAGCGGTCAAGATTCTATTTATGAGTACAATCGAATTTCCGCCAATTTTAATTTTGATGAGATTAATGATGGTAATGATGCTTATGGCGTAGATACTAATATTGATACGGCCGCCAGAATTTTTAATGGCATCGTATTTAAGTCTGATAATTCTATATCCAGCATGAAGAAGGTGATGAACTATATTGCTAGTTTGGCTGATAAACCTAATCCCACGGCTACAGAACTTAAACTGCAAGCAGTTGGAAAACTTTCAGAGAAGCAACTAAATTTATTTACCTTAGATCGCTTTCAGGGTGGTGTCTATCCTCTTAGTAAGGATAAACAAATAAACTTGAATACTGTACTTAGTGATTTAGCTGCAGCTAATATTCACACTATTACCGGTTTATCTCCGGGGCAGTATTTTTATCAAACTACCGAAGGGATTCCGCCAGAAGGGACAATAGCTTTTAATGTAGGTTCAGCTAAGGTGCTTGGTTATCAAGGGCTTAATTTTGCGGTGCCTGATAACGTATTTAGTACGCTTGAAGGGTTAAAAACAGGCGCTAAAACTTTAGCTGATTGCAGTGCAGATGAAACAGCGGCTCTGCAAGCTTTCGTAATAGAGCTGCATAAAGCTGCTATTGTTGAGAAACAATTGCAGACTAATATTTCTGTGGTTCTTAAGGATAATAGAACTATAACTGATGTTATTAATGGGGATAAGAGGCTAGAAGCTGTAGATTATTCTCAGCTTTCTGAAACTGAAAAATTATTTGCTGGTACTAATGCAAGGGCGCACTCAGTAGCTGAAATTGTTCAAGCTAAGTTAGATCTTGCTGAGAATGAATATATACCAGAGTTAGATCTAGGTGGCGAACTGCAACGTAATTATGGACTGGTGCCATTGCATGATGCAAATGGTTTTGCTGTTAATGAACATTTATTGCAGCCTGTTTTGTTGAATGCCAACAAGCAGGTAACAGCTTTTAAGCTGGATAATGGTCAATTATTAGACCCGTCTACTTATACTATTAGTACGACTGGTGCTTTAGTAAGAAAGAACAGCTCAGATTTCTTGCCTTTGATTAATGCTAAAGGTGAGACAATCGCCATGGCAGATTTAAAACGTAAGTCTAATGGTCAGTTAGTAGTTCCTGTCCAAGATACAAGAGGCAATACAATCAAACTTTTAACCAGTGATGGTCAGCCGATATTTAAACTAAGAGTAAACACTGATGAAGCTAAGCAGAATATGGTTTTAAATCCAAGCAATCAGCAGCGAGAAGTGGTGAATTCTCCTGTACTTAATAAGGGTAAATTAGTGGCACCAGAGTTTATGCCTATTCTTCAAGATAGCTCTGGCAGCTATTTTATGGCTGGCTCTAAGAGAATTAATGTCAATGATAAGAATGAGATCACTAGTATAGATGGTGTCAGTATTAGCGAAATGGATCTAGCTGGGATTATCAAAGCTGGTAAAGAAGAAATTGCCCTGCATTACAACCAAGCTGGTAAGTTTCTTGCTCCTGATGCGGCCTTAATCAATAAAGAAGTTCTAGATACTCCAGATTATCAAGGTCTTTCAAGAGATGTATTTTATTTTGGAAATAACAATAATCGCAAAATGGCAGTGATGGATGAGACTGGTACTTTTATTGAAACTTTTTATTCGGTAGATACTAAGGGTCGTAAACAAGCTTGGAGTCCTGAACCTACTAGTGTAGTTAGGAATAAGGCTAGTGGTGAATTAATTCCTCTTATCGACCCAGAGTCTAAAACAGCTATAGTCCAATTACAAATGAAACGTAGTAACCAAGCACAAATGTTATTTGCGGTTGAGGATTATACTGCCAATAAACAAAACGCTCAGTATATAAGTGCTAAATTGCCGGAGGCGCGTACTGATGGCAGCTTGCCAGATAGAGATCTACCAGCACCGGCACTTAATGCTACGGTCTCAGCGATGGTTATAGCGAAGCTGGGTTCAGAGTTGGTGCAGCGTGCAAATAACATCAAAGAAATCAATATTAACACTTCAGAAATTACCGATAGAAAAACTAGTTTAATAACAGCTGTAAATCAGTTCAACCAAACAGCTGTTAGTACTGCCAAGCAAGATCTTATTAATGTTATAACCACTCAGTTTTATACCGCAGAGAAGAAAGCAGAATTAGCGAAACTGCAAACAGCTTATCAAACAGCGGTAGATAAATTACCTGGTCTTCAAAGTGCTCATCAAGGGGCTTCAGGGGATCTTGATACTGCCAAACAAAATCATGATTCGGCTAAAAAGGCTGCAGATGATGCTAATAAAGCATACAATAGTGCAGTTACAAAAGCTGCTAAGTCTCAAAATGATTATGATGTAGTTAAAGCAAAATTTGATCAAGGCGTAGAAGGTGTTAGCCAAGCTGATGTTGATAATTCGAAATCTACTTCTGATAGAGATGCTGCTGCAAAAGCAACATCCTTGAGCGCGAAACAAGCAGCCGATCGATCGAAAGCGGACAAATTGACTGCCCTGGCTGAAGCTAATAATAGTTTTAATAATAAGCAAACAGAGTTAGAAAATGCTCAGAAGGCTGTGATAGAAGCCACTACAGCTCTTAAAGACGCAGTTGTAAAAATGTTTGACAGTAAAGCTGGGGGCGATAGCTCGATAGAATCTTTGGCTAAAAAATATATTCAAGAAAGTAATGAGAATGACCAAACAACAATAGGCAAAGCCCTCAATTCTGTTCGCAGCGCAGTAGAAGGATTTTCTAAAGATATAAACGCTTTATCAAGTAGTATAGATACTACTTACGGTTCTAATACTAGTAATCGTAATGCCGAGGCTAAGAAGCTTAGAGAGCTGGTACTTTTAACTCTAATTTTTAGTATTTTTGAGCAGAGCGAATGGGAAGATGCCCAAGCCGATGCTGATCCTAGTCGTTATCAAGTTACTGATGATGGCTAATATTTAGTTTATCTACGCCAGTTTTAATTCTTATAGCCGCTGAAACCGTCTCTAGGAACAGAGGATGCGGTCTACCCGGACGTGACTTGAACTCTGGATGGAATTGCGAAGCAAGGAAGCAAGGATGCACTGAGCGTGGCAATTCGATAATCTCTACTAACTGTCCGTCTGGTGATGTGCCAGAGAAGACTAGTCCCTTCTCTTCGAGCCTCTCTCTATAGAAATTATTCACTTCATATCTATGTCTATGTCTTTCGTAGATATTATTCTTATCGGTGAAGTTCTCAGCCTCGGTCCACCAAGTGTTGCAGTTTTGGTAAGCAGCTTCTGCTATGCTACCGGGTTTGAGTTTGCAGGGATATCTACCTAGCCTCATGGTACCGCCCTTATCTTCTATACCAGCTTGATCTTCCATCAGGTTGATTACTGGATATGGTGATTGTGGTGCGAACTCAACGCTATTAGCATTAGCCAGCCCTACTACATTACGAGCAAATTCTATAACAGAGCATTGTAAGCCCAAGCACAGTCCTAATAATGGTTTGCGGCTCTCACGAGCATAACGTATCGCAAGCAGCTTACCTTCTATCCCTCTATCGCCGAAACCACCGGGAATGCAAATCATATCAAGATCGCTAAGTTGCCGAGCGGCATCTTCATAAGTATCAATATCATCAGAGAGTATCATCTTAAAATTTGGCTCAAAACCTTTCTCTGCAGCTGCATGTTTGATTGACTCTATTACAGAGATATAAGCGTCACTAAGTTTAACGTATTTGCCTACTATCCCTACGCTAATACTGCCCTTATTAGGGTTTTTAAGTTTATCGACAGTGATGCGCCAGTTCTCAAGATCCGGTGCCGCGCTCTCCATGCGCAGAGCCTCAAGTACTCTATTAGCAAAACCTTCTTTCTCGAGTTCTAATGGCACCTCGTAGATAGATTTGCAATCTTTACTCTCTACTATATTTTCAGCAGCAACGTCGGTGAAGAGACTCAGTTTCTCTCTAAGTGATTTAGGGATAAGTTTATCTGAGCGCAGCACCAAAATATTAGGCTGAATACCTTTAGAGCGCAGCACTTCAACGCTATGCTGAGTAGGCTTAGTCTTGAGCTCGTTAGCAGCACGGATATTAGGAACCAGTGTAACGTGCACGTAGACTACGTTATCGCTACCTACATCTTTGCGGAATTGGCGTATGGCTTCCAAGAATATAGAACTTTCGATATCACCGACAGTACCGCCCACTTCGATAATTAAAATCTCAGCTTTACTTTCAATAGCAGCTTTGCGGATTTTGTCTTTGATTTCGTTGGTTACATGCGGCACCATTTGCACGGTTCCACCTAGATACTCACCGCGTCTTTCTTTGGAGATTACATCAGAATAAATACGCCCAGAAGTAACACTGTTAGATTTTTTAAGATTGGCGTCAATAAATCTTTCGTAGTGCCCAAGATCAAGATCCGTCTCAGCACCATCTTCAGTAACGAAGACTTCACCATGCTGATAAGGTGACATAGTACCGGGATCCACATTCAAGTAGGGATCTAGTTTTTGGATTGAGACCTTGATACCACGCTCGCGCAAAAGCCGTCCAAGACTCGAAGCCACAATACCTTTACCAAGGCTACTTACAACTCCACCAGTTATAAAAACATACTTCGTCATCATTTACTCTTAGTCATTTTCGGTACTTTAATGTAAGTACCTTCAGAATCTGGTTCGTTCGCCAGCATTGCTGCAAGCTCAGTTTTGCTGGTCGTAACGACTTCATCGGGGCGCACCACATGAGTGAACTCGAGAGCACCGACCATCGGCTCAACCTTAGACGTATCTAGTTCCCCGAGAGTTCCTACATAATCAAAGATCCCATCAAGATCTTTAGACATCTTGCCGATCTCATCTTCACCAAGAGGCAATCTGCCCAAGTTCGCGATTTTGAGCACAGCATCTCTAGATAAACCCATATTAACAAGATTCTAACATAGCTATGTCATCCTGAGCGAAGCGAAGGACCCCCATGTCAGCACAAAACCCGTCCATGCAAGGCTCGCGCCAATGTCAATTCATCAGTATAATCAAGATCTGCTCCAGCAGGCAGTCCGTGCGCGAGTCTGCTTATCTGCAGCCAACCAGTTTCTTCACTGCTTAGCGACTGTTCTAGTAGCCTGCGCAGATACAAGATCGTGGCTTCACCTTCGGTGCTTAGGCCCAGGGCCAGAATTAATTCTAATTGGCCATTACTGAGAAAATTTTGTACTCGTTTAACGAGTTGCGGGATATTCAAATCAGTGGCAGCAATACCATCAAGTGGCGATATCACACCACCCAGTACATGATAGAGTCCATTGAATTCTTTAGTGCGCTCAACAGCGATTAGATCTGTTACATTCTCCACCACACAAATTTGCTTTGCACTGTTAGCACGCGCTAAACAAATCTCGCAGAAACCCTCATTGCTAGTGAGGTTGAAGCAAGCTGTGCAATATTTGATATTGTCTTTTGCTTCTTTCACGGTAGCTAAAAGTTTTTCGACTTGCTCAGGAGATTTTTTAAGTAGCGCAAATGCCATACGTTGCGCGGACTTAGGTCCAACTCCGGGGAACTTACGAAACTCTTCTATTAGATCTGCTAGTGCGCGCGTATACTCCAAACTTACTTAATGATACGCCTGATTAAAGGCCAAGCTGCTTAGTAAGTTCAGAAAGCTTCGCGCGAGTTAGCTCGGCGGCTTTTTGGCTGGCATCGTTAATTGCCTGTAATACAGATTCCTCCAGCACTTGATGAGAAAATTTTAATGCTTGTGGATCTATTTTTAGAGACTTGTATTGTCCTTCCGCACTCATAATTAGACTAACCAAACCATTTGCTGAACTAGCTTCTATATCTTTATCAGCAAGTTCTTTTTGCGCGCTAACAAGCCCTATTTGTACTGATTGCGCTTTCTGCATGGCTTTTTTAAGATCTTCTTTATCCATAGATTAGTATAATTTTATTCTAACACCTTTACAATTTCTTTAGATTTACTTTATAATTAGTTCCATAAATTGAATTAATATTAGAATTAAATAGTTAGCAGAGATACCCTATTGTTATTTTAAATCTGTTATACTGTTTAGTTACAGGCTATTGAGGATCAGTGGTCTGTAATGACCTGTTGGGGGGTATATTTGAGCGAATTGACCGTAGATTCATTGTCTGTGAGAGGGGTTCAGCCCCATAGTAAGACGGTATTGATAACTATACCCTCTTTTCATAGACAGAAACCAAGTGCTGGAGCATTAACTCCAGAGGAATTGCTAAAAAGACTTCATGAATCAAGAAATCTAGAAGAAGCAATCAGAAGCCCTGGTGTTGAGACTAAGGTTAGAACTTATGCGAAAGACGTTGCGGATATCTATAATGCTTGGGCATCGGCTTCAAGACAAGTTCTTTTTGGTAGTGATAGTGTAGAACCAGTATCAGGAGTATTAATCGAGACATCTTCAAAAGCTAATACTTCGGGTGATAGCAGGGAGCACGCAGCTACAATAAATGCTTTAGTAGCTTTATTAGCAGCTTTAACATTAAGGAGTAATCCACATCAGGGTTATGCCGTTGATAGTCTGATGCTTGCGGATAATAAGGAACTTGATGGAAAGTTGGGGAAACCTGGTGAGCTTTCAGCCCTTTTTGATTATGAACGTAGATATGATCATAGTAATTCGTGGTTTCATGATCACTCGACCAATCGGGCGCACTTGGTTGAGGGATTAGTAGGTTCTGAAGCCGTAGATTTTTATACTTACGCTCTTGAGGTAATTCAAAAAGGTAATGATTTTCCTTCTATGCAGCCACCGTTTTATCATGCATTAGAGATAGGTTCAGATCAATTGAATAATTTAACAAGAGCTTCTAATACAGTAGAGGCTGCTCGTAAAGTTGGTCTAAATGTTCGGGCTGCTGGTGAAGATGATAGGCATAGGCACATGTTTAATGTGATAATTCCTGAATTAATTTTATTAGGCTTGAATACTCATCCAGGCAGATTCTTTCTCTCCGATTCCACGTTGGGTAATGATCAAGATCGTATTAGAGCTAAGATGGCCCTATTATACGAAAATATACAAAAATCCAATGGTCCCAAAATTGCAAAATCAATAGCGCATAAGGCTGGACAAATTTTATCCAGTGTACCCCATGGGGAAGTATTGTTACCAATTGTTGTTGGTCAAGATATAAGTGAGCATCTGGCAGGGCTATTAAAGTTAGGGAAAAATTGCCTCCCTCAGGCGCCAATTGTTGAAATAGCGAAAGCTAAAGTAATTCATTAATGGCACTTGACAATTCTAAAGGAAAGATTAATAATATACCCTAGCGTTGCTGTTTGGCAGGCTGGTTATGGTTCAGACTTCTACAGATAGAATAAGTTCGTTACCTTCGTCGAATACGTTTGCTGTGGGCCAGAAGGCCCCAAGTGTTTTTACTAAGGAACAAAGACTTTTATCTAGTCAGGTTCTTGCCAACTTAAATAAGACTGATTTAAGCAGGACCAGTAATTCTTCTACTGTTCAAAGACCTGTCTACATTGGAAGCATGACTATAAAAAGTTCCCTTCATAACCCATTAGTATCTAATAATATGATTGCTATTAAGCCAATATCTCAAGATGCTGCAAATAGGGTTTCGACTATGACAACAGCTACGATTACCGCCCCAATCAAATCAACAAGTTTCTTTGAGCCAGTGTTAAAAGTAGCTCGCAATGCTTGGGCAAGTATTATGGGGATGTTTGCTGGATTTAATTTATTCAAGATTGGGGAGGGCGTTGCTAGTAGAGCTGCTAATTCTGTTGCTGAATTAACGCAGCAGCTTGAGGGTGGCATCGCGAAAGGTTTAATTCCTGCAACAGCCCGCGCTTAGTCAACCTAATTAGTACAAATTTTACGTTCGTAGCTTGCAGTGCAAAAACATGACGTCAGTCATGTTTTTGCTACTGACACACCGCACACTCTTCTGAGTTCACTTGTCTGCTGACAGAAGTGTCATCGACAGAGTCGGCATTAATAATAGGTTCAGAGCGCAGATAGTAAAGAGTCTTCACGCCAAGATCATGAGCCATAGCATGCACTTCGTGCAATTCTTTGCCGCTGACTGGTGATCTGAAGAACAGATTTAATGATTGTGCTTGGCAGATATACTTCTGTCTCTCGGCTGCGTGGATCACTACTTCGCGCATATTCAATTCATAACCTGTTTTGAAAATAGCTTTCTCTTCAGCAGAGAGGAAATCCAGACTGCGAACACTACCTTTGTATTGAATGATTTCGCGCCAGATCTCAGCGGTGTTTTTACCCTTCTCTTCGAGTAATTCTTCGAGGTAAGGATTTTTTACGAGGAAGCTACCACTAAGAGTTTTTTGCAGGTAGGCATTACCGGCGATAGGCTCTATACACGGAGTTGCGCCACCACAAATCACCGAAATATTAGCAGTCGGAGCAATAGCCATAATATAGCTGTTGCGCTGATCGCCGCCATCTGGGCAAGCACCGCGTTCATCAGCGAGCTGTCGCGAAGCAGACTTGGCGGCTTCGTTGATCGCTTTGAACATGAGTTTGTTGAGGGCACGTGCTTGTACACTCTCGAATGGAATACGTTTGCGCATCAGCACGCCGTGATAACCCATCACCCCCAGTCCGATAGAACGCTCTCGCTGAGCTGAATAGATAGCACGCTTATAGTCACGTGAATCAACACCATAAATAAAATTATCAAGGATATTATCCAAGGCTTTAACAGCGGTGAATATAACTTTGTCTTTATCGGCTTCCCATTCATCCCAGGTTTCTAGGTTAAGAGAACCTAGGCAGCAAACCGCTGAACGTTCTCTATTAGTAGGTAGGGTGATTTCTGAGCAGAGGTTAGATTGGTTGACCATTAGACCTTTCTCTCTGTGGTGCTCAGGGACTGCTTTATTAACAGTATCGCCGAACATTAGATATGGTTCGCCAGTTTCAACGCGGTTCTTGAGGATTTTTTTCCAGATATCGAAGGCGTCGATAGTGCTCATTACTTCGCCAGTATGCGGGCAACGTAGATCAAAACTAGTTTTGGCTTTAACTGCGCGCATAAATTCGTCAGTGATAATTAGTCCATGATGTAAATTCAAGCATCTGCGATTGTCATCACCGCCAGTTGGTTTGCGTAAATCCACGAATTCTTCAACATCAGGGTGATGAATATCCATATAGACAGCCGCTGCACCTCTGCGAGTGTTGCCTTGAGAAACAGCAAGAGTAGCGCTATCCATAACCTTTAAGAAAGGTATAGTGCCAGATGATCTACCGCCAGAACTTAATTGAGAATTATGTCCGCGCACTTGCGACCAATTGGTACCGATGCCGCCGCCGCCTTTAGCAAGGAAAGCATTCTCTTCGAAGGTTTTAAAAATATCTGAAATCGAGTCACCGACTATATTCAAGAAGCAACTGATCTGGGCGCCGCGGCTGGTGGCAGCATTAGTCAGCACTGGAGTCGCTGGCATAAAATGATTTTTAGACATCAAGTCATAAAGATCTTGAGCGAGTTCTTTATCACCACGCGCTACACCGGTAGCTACCCTAGCGAAGAAGTTCTGTACATCTTCACAAATCTTGCTTTTGGCATCTCTCAAGAAATATCTACTCTTAAGAGTTTCCAATCCGAAGAAAGTCATGTTTTTGTCGCGGCTATGATCCAGCGTTATGCTTTTTTGCACGCCCTTGTCGCCGCGGTATTGAGGAGAATCCCAGCTTTTTTTCTGATGCACCTCCAGCGCCACCTCTTCAAGCAATAAATCGCGAGCCATGCCGAGATTGTTGTCTGATAGGGCTTCGACTATGGTTGGCTTCTTGCTTTCATTGGTGATGGTTTCGGTTTGCATTGATGTTTGTTTTCCTTGGGGTTTTTCAGGGTTTGTATTTAGGGATATAGATATAGATTAACTGCTCTTGAGCCGAATTTCATAGCAAAATAAGCTGTCGAAAATAAGAAATTTTATGTAATACACATTGGGGGCGGCATGATACAATTTAATCAGCGGTCTTATATTGACTGCTCTTTACAAAACCCGTCCTTGACCTAAAAATATAGTCAGGGGCAAAAACTAGCCTCTATAGGGGCTTTTAATACGATGCGCATAAAAGAGATAGAACTAGATAATTTTAAAAGCTTCGGCGAAATAACTACAATCCCGATGTTGCCCGGTTTTACCACGGTTTCTGGTCCCAACGGATCTGGTAAATCTAACGTTGTCGATTCGCTGATGTTCGCACTTGGTCTTACTAGCACGCGTAATATGCGCGCAGAGAGACTTACAGATCTACTTAATAACCTTACTGGGCGTAAAGAATGTTCGGTCAAAGTTACTTTTATTGAAGATACTACTAATAATGAACTAGTAGTAGAACGTACTGTGCGCGTTAAGACTAATGGCTATGACAGCAAATATATGCTGAATGGTGAAGCCAGCACTCTTACTCAAATTCACGACAAACTTGGTCACTACAATATTAGTCCGCGTGGTTTTAATGTGGTGATGCAAGGTGACGTCGCTTCTATCATCAGCATGAACTCTGTTGATAGACGCAAGATCGTTGATGAGATCGCTGGTGTCGCTGAGTTTGATCGCAAGATAGAACTGGCTAATAGAGAGCTTGCTGTTGTGCTTGAGCGTATTCAGAGCCAAGAAGTTATTCTGCGTGAGCTTAAGGAGCGTTTAGCAACCCTGCAGACAGAGCGCGATCAAGCGGTTATTTATGCTGAACTAAAAGAGCGTCGTAGCGAGCTTGAGAAGCAGTTCTTAGCAGTGCGCATTAAGCAGATTCGCGATGAAGAAGCGCGTACGAGTCAAGAACTTGAAGATCTTAAGAAGCTTAGAAATGATCTGCAAATCGAGAACAACACCATTAATGAAGATATGGTGCGCATGCAGGATGAGCTGACGCAACTAAGTAATGAGATAGAAGTACTTGGTGAAGGTAAGCAGAAGCAGTTAGGGCTTCAGCGTGAGGACTGCCGTGAGAATCTGGCGCGTGAAGAGAGTAGTCTTGAATATGTGCTTAAGCAAATCGAAGATCAGCTTGCTCAGCAACGTAAGT
This sequence comes from Candidatus Melainabacteria bacterium, assembly GCA_043787715.1. GTDB lineage: Bacteria > Cyanobacteriota > Vampirovibrionia > LMEP-6097 > LMEP-6097 > CAYUFH01. Next base: position 824 of record JAYVUR010000224.1, on the reverse strand, counting down.
TAGAGAAAGAAATTAAAGCACTCAAAGATAGCTTGAAGTCTATAGATTTTAAGGAAAAAGAATTTGGACAAGAAGTTGCAACTATTGAAATAAATATTCGTGAAGAAGAAGAGAAATATCAAGCTTTGCAGGCTAAGATCCGCTCTAAGAGTGCCACTGGCAATGTCAGCACTCAAGCGGTCATAGAAACTCAAGACAAGGCTAATAAACTTAAAGATGAGAAGTCTGGTTTTGAGAATGAGAAGGCGCGTCTTGAAGAGCAAATTAAACTTATCAATGAAGATCTTGGTAAGCATAAGAACGAAGCGGAAAAATTATTAGAGAAGCTTGAAGAAATACGCCGTAAATCTGGTGGGGCTATGGATCTTGATGCGCTGCGCGAACAGATTAGTTTTCAGATGCGAAATCTAGAGAACCTCAAAGAAGAACAAAAACAAACGCGCGAAGAATTGGTTAATCAAGAACGTAAATTACGTGCAGTGCAAAGTAAGCTTGACCAGCTTGAAGGTCAAGAGCAGGCCGAAGGTGCTGCTGGTTTCGGTAGAGCTGTCGAGATGGTCTTAAAGATGGACGGAGTGCATGGAACTTTAGTGCAGCTTGGTTCGGTTGATCCTAAATATCAAGTAGCGGTAGAAACTGCTGCTGGAGCACGTCTTAGAGCGGTAGTTGTAGATGATGATTATGTCGCTCAAGAATGTATAGAGACTCTTAGAGACAATAAAGCTGGCAGAGCTACTTTCTTGCCGCTTAATAAACTTAAAGAAGCGCGCAGCTACCCATTGCCGCAAGATAGTGGTGTGATTGGTTGGGCTCTTGATCTGGTT
>JAYVUR010000223.1:0-5031 GCA_043787715.1 Candidatus Melainabacteria bacterium | reverse complement strand
GCTGCCGAGATACTTAGTACTTACACTGAGGATATAGAGCAAGTAATGCAAACGCATAAGTTCTCCAGTGTTGATGTGATTAGTTTAGATTCAAGCATTGGCTCAGAGAGAATCTCTGCTGCGCGAGAAAAATTCCTCAGCGAGCATATTCACAGCGATGATGAAGTCAGGTTCTTTATTGATGGCGAGGGTTTATTCTGCTTACACATAGAAGATAAAGTCTTGCAAATACTCTGCAGCAAGGGTGACTTCATAAATGTGCCAGCCAACACCAAACACTGGTTTGATATGGGTTCTAGACCTAATTTCAAATGTATTAGATTTTTCTCTGATGAAGCTGGTTGGGTAGCTAACTACAGCGGTGATAATATAGCTCGCCAGTTTCCATTATTAGATGAATTGCAAATAATACATGCCTAAAATCACTCATATAGTTACTGATATAGAAGGCACCACCTCATCAATCAGCTTCGTCAAAGAAGTACTATTCCCTTATTCACGCGCCAATTTTACTGAATTCCTCTCGGGTGTTGAGGGTGCCAGCCAAGAAGTACAACGCATACTCACAGAAGTGCCCGGTTCAAGTCTTAACGACAAAACCAATCTACTTATTCAATACATAGATGAAGACCGCAAATTCACCCCACTTAAAGAACTGCAAGGACTAATCTGGAAGCATGGTTACGAGCAAGGGCATTTCAAAGGACATATTTACAGAGATGCTTATGAAGAACTAATCAAATGGCAACAAGCTGGACTCAAGCTCTATGTCTACTCCTCCGGTTCAGTCTTCGCTCAGAAACTAATCTTCGGCTACACCGAGTTCGGTGATATTAATTATCTATTCAGCGGCAACTACGATACTCGCATCGGCGCTAAGATAGCTAAATCATCATACGAGAATATTATTCGCGATTTAGCTGTCGCTGCTGGCTCAGTATTATTCCTCTCAGATATGAGCGGCGAACTAGATGCCGCCAAGGCTGCTGGCATGCAAGTAATACAGCTAATGCGTGAGGCTGATCTTAATCCAGAAGCTGAGCATAGGCAGGTGCATGATTTTCATAGCATAAAGGTGACTTAACGTCACGTTTATGCGCTCTCCACCACGAGTGCATCAGCTCTAGCGCCTAAGATTTAATACCGGCAAATACAATCTCGGCTCAGAACGCTGCCAGTAAGCACCATTGCGCAGAAGCTCATCTAAACCAGTATATTCATAACGGTAACTTACTGCACGAATATATTTGGGGGCACGAGCTGAGTATGGATTATAAGCAAGCTGCTTAGTGATACAAGGTTCTGCTTCAAGCAGACGCATAGCAAGATTAACTAGCCAAATATTCTGCTGCCAAGGTGAGAGAGCAGCAAACCACATTTGCCAGTCTATACGCGGCTGCATCGGTGCTATCAAAGCTGGCAGGCGATATAAATCACCGGGCTTATACTTGAATTCATAATCCAGCCATTTCTGCCCGTCATTAGATCCTTGAATAATTATTTCTCGGCGCTCAGTTGTCATCACCGCAAACAAACCATAGGGACTTGCTAGATGATTGCGATAAATAAAATTCAGCGGCTTGAACAAAAAACTATTAGCACTCACATCTAGCCAAGGTTTTTGTTTCAGTAATATCGCCACCGGTCTATTAATAAAAATCAAATTAGTATAAGTGAGCGCTGCCAGCAAAATAACTATAAGTGGTGTTAAAAGCAAAGTTGCAGGCTGAAAAGCTCTAAAGCCTTGCACAGAGCAGACTTTCGCCCGCCCGCTATTATAATCAAACAGTAATAAGGTTATAACAATAGTGAGCGAATTGAAGAAGCAATAATTACCTGTGATAATAATCATCAATTGCAAAGCAATAAAACCCCATCCTGCGATATGACGCCAATGGCTAAATATCAGCCAAGGCAAAACCAATTCGATCATAAACATTACTAAGCAAGATAGTGAATCTATCCAAGCAGGCAATTGATGCACGAAGTAACTAAGAGGATTAGGTATAGGCTGGGTCTGATAATGATAATTAAGAGCACTAAGATTAGCCCAAGCATGATCACCACTTGCAAGCTTGACTATACCAGAGAGGAACATCAGCTTGAACAGCAACAATAACAGTGAATAGTAAATCAGTTTAGCCGCTAGATTAAAACCACGCACAGAACAAAAATGCAATAGACCAGCAAGAAAACTTGTCTCTAATAAAAGCCCATCCCACTGAAAACTCATAAACACAGAACCGAATTGCACGAAGCAATAATAAATAATAAAGTTCAATAATAAAGCCGGACTAGCAAAACGTCTCAGCATCACCAAGACACTAGCCACCATACCAAGCACACAAGCAACTTGCATAAATAATACGGGAGCCGTAACCCAGTCTATACCTAGCTGCCGGAAGGGTATAGGACTTAAACCTCTGGGACCAAATAGTGCTTCCACTTGAGTGATCAAAGATAGAAAAGCTAAAAGATAAACAAAACCAATACATCTAATAAACCAATCTACAGATCTAGGCAAAGCTGAACCAAGACTAGATAGCCAAGGGCGCAGCCAAGCAACTACTGCATAAACTAATTCTGAGAGCTGCTTAAAACCCGGTAAGCGTTGGTATAGCCGAAACGGCAAAGCCACTCCAGCATAATCAAGCGCCTTATAAGCAGCATGCGCCGCTTCATAAGCTTGACCAGTGCTTGAATCATAAAGCTTGATCGAACGCTTGCAATCTTCTCTTGTAAAACCATTCCAAGTGCCTGCACCAAGCACGTTTTGATAAGGCTTAAACTCTATCTTGTCTTTAGTAAGACGTGCAAGCTGCTCTATCCAATACTTGCAGAAGCTGCAGTCGCCATCGTAGAGCATCGTGACCTTGGTCATAACTAGACAGACAAACTAGGCCCAAGATCCTTATTAGTAATCTGACAAGCATTCGTCACTTTAACTAAGTCTTTAAGCGAGCCATTACACTGATGTAGCTTGATGAAGTTAGCCGCAGCTCTAGCTGCTATCGGCAAACCGCCTGTGATAATGATAGTCTCACCTTCACGCACTAAATCATTCCTGATCAAAAACTCTTCCATATTAATCATGGTTTTAGTAGTATGCTCGACTTCATCGAAATACACCGGAGTCACACCCCAAACCATAGAGAGGTAATTATAAGTATGCTTATAAGTAGTAGCAGCGATGATGCGTGCGTTAGGTCTTAGCTTGGACATCAATTGCACGCTGCGACCAGAACAAGAGAAGGCTACTATCGTGCGAATATGCGGCAACTGCGCTAAATCATAAACAGCTTGCGCAATAGCAAAATTATCAGTCTCAAGGTAACTAAGTCCTAATTTGGTTAGCTCTTTAAGATCCATTCTCTCTGCCAGTATAGAGTCACTACCTTCTACTTCAAGAGCTATTTTGCGCATGTATTCTACCGCTTGAATAGGATATTTACCAGAAGCCGTCTCGCCAGAAAGCATGATCGCATCGGTGCCATCGAGTATAGCGTTAGCCACATCAGAGACTTCAGCTCTAGTTGGAAATGGGTTACGGATCATCGAATCCATCATCTGGGTTGCAGTTATAACGAATTTCTTCTTGTGATTAGCTTTGCGGATAATATCCTTCTGCGCCAGCGGCACCTTCTCAGGTTCTAATTCTACGCCCAAATCTCCACGCGCCACCATCACTCCATCCACCTCGTCAAGAATTTCATCAATACAATGAAGTGCTTGCGGCTTCTCGATCTTAGCTATAGTCTTGATCGGTGTTCTAGCACCCAGCTTCTCTTTGGCATCATGGATAAGTTCTTTAAGCGTGACTATATCTTCAGCCCTGCGCACGAAGGATAGCGCGATAAAATCCGCCTCCACTCTAACTGCTTCAACAATATCTTCTCTATCTTTAGCTGTAATCGCTTCTACTAATAATTGCTTAGACTCAGGCAGGTTCACTCCCTTATTGGATTTAAGCGTACCACCGAATACTACCCTACATTCAACCTCATCACCCTTGATCTTGACTACCGATAGGCGCAATAGACCATCATCTAATAAGATACGTTGTGCCGCACTCACATCAGAAGCAAGTTGCGGATAATTACGAATATGAATAACTTTAGGACTAGCTTGATAATTAGCTTTCGCTTCATTAGAGCTAAGTATCACCGTCTCATCAGTTACTATCTCAATACCATCATCCGGCAAAGTACCAGTACGTATCTTAGGGCCTTGCAGATCCACCAGTATGCCCACTGGTCTACCAAGTTCACGCGCCACCCTGCGCACAGTCTCAATACGCTTAGCGCGCTCAGACCAATCACCATGCGAGCAGTTAATGCGCGCGACGTTAATGCCAGCAGCAATTAGATCACGGATAGTCGCCTCGTCCTCAGAAGTGGGACCGAGCGTAGCTACTATCTTGGTTAAAGAATATTTGATATCAGACATAAGAGATACTACCTAATATTGTAGCCTTGCTAGCACCTGTAGAGCCCGGTACATTATTAGGAATACGGTAATAACTAGTAAAAGCTAGTAAGGAGAAGAGCATAGCTTCTTTATATTGATCATCAATATTCAGCTGCTCGTGTGAGAGGAACTGTATAGATGGATTAAGATGCTTCAAATTATCCATAATAAATTTATTTTTACGCCCGCCACCTGCAACAAAAAGCTTGGCTAATGGATACTTAGCAAGCTCGCGCGAAATAGTTAGAACAGTAAGCCAAGCAGCCGAACTAATAATATTCTCCTTATTACCAAGATCAAGAAGTTTATCAGCGTATTTCTCATTGAATAATTCACGCCCAGTAGTCTTAGGGATAGCTTGCGCGAAATATTCAGTGCGGTTAATCAGTGATTCAATGAAACTCTCATTCACCTTGCCGGTAAAAGCCATAGCACCATTAGCATCATAATCTTCCTTAAAAAGTTTTTTCATCAAAGTATCTATCAGAGTGTTGCCCGGACCAGTATCATAAGCGATAGTATGTCTCTCTGGCTGCATCACCGTGATATTCGCTATACCACCTA
>JAYVUR010000222.1:0-3005 GCA_043787715.1 Candidatus Melainabacteria bacterium | reverse complement strand
AGGGAGGGATTCGAACCCTCGGTAACTTGCGCTACACAACCTTTCCAAGGTTGCACCATCGACCGCTCGGACACCTCTCCGTATTATTAAGTCATTGCGAGGCGCGTAGCGCCGAAGCAATCCCTGAACGGTTATGATATTGTAGCAATAAGTGACTATCTCGGTTTTTATCATCTGCAAGAATGAAGCACGCATCATTGAAGCTACACTGCAACAGGCTCGGATACTGGCTGATGAGCTTATAGTAGTGGATTCTGGTAGCAGTGATGGCACGCTAGAAATAGCTAAGCGTTACGCTGACAAGCTTGTGCATCAAGATTGGCTTGGTTATGCTGCGCAGAAGAATCTCGCCTTATCCTTATGTACTCAAGATTGGTGTTTAAGTCTTGATGCTGATGAGGTTTTGCCTGATGCACTGATTGCTGAGATTAAGGCTCGTCATTGTGAGCGAAGCGAAAGCGCCTTCGCAATCCCGCGCAAGTTATACCTCGGTGACAAATGGCTACGTTTCGGTGGTTACTATCCAGATTATCATTTAAGATTATTTCCTCGTGGTGCCGCGAAGTTTAATGAGCGTGCGGTACATGAGAGTTTAATGCTTGAACCGGGTCTTCGTGTGCGCAAATTAAGCCGGGCACTTGAGCATTATGCTTACGCGGATATAGAAGATATGCGCGCTAATTATTTACGTTATGCAGAGCTTGGACGTAAGATCTCATCATTTGTCTTTTTGCGGGCGGCGTTTGCGTTCTTGTGGCGCTTTATAATTCGCTTAGGATTTTTGCATGGCTTGCTAGGTTTGCGGCTTGCTTGTTTGCAGGCGGAATATACTTACCGTAAGTATCGCTAAGGGATCCTTCGCTGCGCTCAGGATGACGAGTTTAGACGTTATGCAAAGCCAGTTTCATATCTCTGCGCGCGCTGACTGCTACTTGTTTTTGTGCTTGTTTAGCATTATGGATTCTTAGGCTCTGATCCATAGTGTTGATAGTGCGGTTGAGTTTGGCAGCGTTAGCTTTAGTTTGCATTGAGCGGCTAAGTATAGATTTGATTTCATCAGCAGAAAAAGTAGTTTTGAGATCTTGAGTCATTGCACTCTTAATTTTGATGTCGATGAATTTCTTCACCTTGATCGGCATTTCACGTAGCGGTTCAAGTACATGCTCGTTTATCAAATCTACTGGAGTCTCGACTACTATCTTGCGTAGGGTTTTGATGCTTTCATCTATGTAGTCTTGAATATGCTCAAGAGAAATCGCATCTAAGACTCGTGCGTAAGCCTTACTGATCTCTGCGCGTAGCTGGTTAAGATAGTCGGTGGCTGTTACTAGCAATTCTTGGACATAATCTCTGCGCTGTTCTTCGCTTGCTGCCAAGAAGCTGTCTTGCTCTTCAGCTTCTTGTTGCTTAGACTCTTCTTCTTGTTTGGCTACTATATTAAGCAGCTCTTGACGGGCTTTTTCTTCAGCTTCGCGGCGTTCTTGCTCAGCCTTGGCTTGAGCGTAAGCCATGTATTTATTTTGTTCTATCATCTTGGCTGATAGTAGGTTCAGCATGGCTTGTAGAGTTGCACCCTCAGCTCTAGCTAGCGCCAGCGCCAAAGTATCAGAGCCGATACTTATATCAGCAAGCGTAGTTGAGTGAGAAGTTTGCTTAAGTAGTTGCAACGCACGTAGCTTCTCGCGCTTACGATCTTTAATGCTCAGTGGTTGATACGCTTCAAGCGCACGCGCAGCACTCTGTGAATTGAAAGCTTTGAGGATTTCATTGTTTGCGCTTGGTAAGTTTTGGAACTGTATCTGAATAACCACTGTATCTTAAGACTATATGCGCTTAGCATTTTTGTAAAGTAGCCACTAGAGCCAAATATCAGCTCTTGATAGTTCCCTGTGCTTTGTTAAATATTTTTTAAATTGAGTTGTTGACAAATGTCATTCTGAGCAAAGCGAAGAATCCCCATGCTATTACGCAGCCGCAGGCTGAGGTGGTACAGGTTTAGCTTCAGTGCTTTTCGCCCCACCACTACTTAACAGGAAGGACATCACTGTAACTATAAGTCCTAGCATCGGACTGCCCATCTTGCCAGCGATTAATCCGAAGACTCCAGAGCTGAGTAAGCTGCTGATATTAGCGGCACCTAGAAGATTACGTGCTATTTTACTGAAGGATAATCCTTCTTGCTGTATTATTGCTGAGCGTTTGGCGAATTCTTTGATAATAGCTTTTTCATTAGGCTCAAGTTTACTTGCTTCTTCATTGTTTATATAGTTGATCATTGTTTCGCTTAAACCGATATTAAATGCTTTTTTTGCTTCAACAGTTTTTAAGCTACTGGTGTCCATTATCCGGCTGCCGGGCTCTTTGCCTTCCACGAAACTAACCCCGAAATTAGTTAATAGCTGTTTTGTCTCTGGCTGATCCCAGAATTTAGCTAGCTTCCCTAGCGCGTCCTCTTGTAATTTTTGTAGAGCTTCTAGGCTTAGCTTGCTAAGATCAGCACCTTGACATTGAATGCTATCTCTATTAGCCAAGCTATAGAGCTCATGGTTCTTCCCGTCGATTACGGCGCTAGGTCCAGCGAGAGCTATATTGATAGACCCTAGTCTTTGGTTGATGATTTGTCCCCCCTCAGAATAGATCATTTCTTGAGCTAGTTCGTTTTTTAAATTCTTAAGACCCTCGGCAGTGAAACGGGAAGCACTTGCTTGTATAGCTTCACCAAGCTTAGACTCTAGTGTCTCGCCTGCTTTGAGGTTGCCTTGTGTGCCGACTGTTAATTTGAATAAATCTAAACGCTGATCTTCTATGCTTATCTCCCCTAAGTTTAATCCTTGTATATTACTATTTAGTGCACCATGAATTTGCTCGAGAGAAGCCTTGAGTTCACCAGCTATTATACGTTGATTTAATGGTACCGCACCTTCAGTTGTCAGTTGTTGTTTTTTGGCATTTAGTAATGCATTAGAAGCTTTATCGAGATTGGCTTTTGCTTCAACATCTTGTTT
>JAYVUR010000221.1:0-2755 GCA_043787715.1 Candidatus Melainabacteria bacterium | reverse complement strand
ATCTTCAACGCTCAGTAGAGCGCATGTCTACTGGTCTTCGCGTTAACCACGCTGGTGACGATGCGGCCTCTTCAGCTATCGCTGACACTATGACTTCTGAAATCCAAGGTCTAGAAAAAGCTAGTCAAAATTCCCAAGATGGTATCAGCATGGCACAAACTATAGACGGTGGTCTTAGTGCTGTACAAACAGGCTTGCAACGTATCAGAGAGCTAGTAGTACAAGGTAGCAATGGTACTTTAGGTGCTAACGAGAAAGATTCTATCCAAAGAGAAATCAATGAACAAGTAACAACTATTGCCGATATTGCTTCAACCGTAAAATTCAACGGCGTATCGCTACTACAGAACACTGGTTCAAGCATCTCTATGCAGACAGGTGCTTATAATGGTGAGACCACTAGTCTTACTGTCGGTAAAGGCGGAGCAACTGCCAACAATGGTATCTATCTAAGTGTTTCCGTTGTATCAGCAGCAGGTAACGCCGATAACGGTACCTTATCAGAAGGCACTACTACTGGCTGGGCTCTTGATCAACTTAAAATATCCGGTGCTTCAATCAACTCTCAAGGTGGCGACTCAACTGCAACAACCAGTCCGCTAGACGAACTCGACACAATGATAGGTAACGTATCTCGCATGAGAGGTGCAGTCGGTGCCTTCTCTAACGCTCTTGAATCTAAGATAGAGTTCATCAACTTACACAAAGAAAACGTAACCGCTTCTAAAGGTAGAATGATAGATCTAGACGTAGCAGCAGAAAGCTCTAAACTGATCAAGTCACAAATCTTGCAAAAAGCAGCTACTTCTATGCTGGCTCAAGCTAACAACTTGCCTGCTGCAGCTCTTGATCTGATTCCATAAGACTATAAATTATTGGGTGTTAGCAAAAACATGACTTACGTCATGTTTTTGCGTTGCAAGCTTAGTAGTCATCCACCAAAAACTTTAGAAATAAATTAAAGAATCTAGGTCGTTTGACCGATATATAACTCAGTAGCTAATCCAAATAGCTTAGTACAAAAAGGACAACATCATGTCATTTGCAATCAATACCAACACCGCAAGTCTTACAGCCGCTAGAGCTCTGTCTAAGAACACTATGAACTTACAACGCTCAGTAGAGCGCATGTCAACCGGTCTTCGCGTCAACCACGCTGGCGATGACGCTGCATCTTCGGCAATCGCTGACACTATGACTGCTGAGATTCAAGGTCTAGAGAAAGCCAGTCAAAATGCTCAAGATGGTATTAGCATGGCGCAGACCATAGATGGTGGATTAAGCGCTGTACAAACCGGCTTACAACGCATTAGAGAATTATTCGTCCAAGGATCCAATGGTACTCTTGGAGCTAACGAGAAAGACTCTATCCAAAGAGAAATCAACGAGCAAATTACTACAATTGGACAAGTAGCTAGTACAGTAAAATTCAATGGTCAAGCACTATTACTTGCCGGTACCAACAAAAGCATGCAAACTGGCGCTTACAACGGTGAAACTACAACTCTCGTCTTAGCTCCTTCTGCTGCAAACACTGGCATCGACTTAGATATCACAGCTAGTACTGGCAATGGTCAAATAACAGAAAACGCTCACACTGGTGGTACTGACAGCACGCACTCGATAGCAGCATTCAGCCTTGATGATCTGCACTTATCAGGCGCTAACGTAGATTCACAAAGCGGTACCGTTACCACCACAGCACAGAACGGTGATCTCGACGATCTTGATGCAATGATCGGCAATATCTCTCGCATGAGAGGTGCTGTTGGTGCGTTCTCTAACGCTCTTGAATCTAAGATAGAGTTCATAAACCTACACAAAGAAAACGTAACAGCTTCTAAAGGTAGAATGGTTGATCTTGACGTAGCAGCAGAAAGCTCTAAACTGATCAAGTCACAAATTCTTCAAAAAGCTGCTACTTCAATGCTAGCTCAAGCTAATAATATGCCTGCTGCAGCTCTAGATCTTATTCCTTAATATACAAACTATAGGGTGTCTTAGCATAGCAAAAACGAGACTTAATGTCTCGTTTTTGCGCTGCAAACCACGAGAAACAATTGTCATCCTGAGCGAAGCGAAGGACCCCCATACTGCCACGATGGGATCCTTCACTACGTTCAGAATGACGTATACTACTCACACTCCACAAAAACTTCAGAAATAAATTAAAGAATCTAGGTCATTTGGCCGATATATAACTCAGTAGCTAATCCAAATAGCTTAGTACAAAAAGGACAATATTATGTCATTTACAATCAACACCAACACCGCAAGTCTTACAGCAGCTAGAGCTCTGTATAAGAACACTATGAATCTACAACGCTCAGTAGAGCGCATGTCTACTGGTCTTCGCGTCAACCACGCTGGCGATGACGCTGCATCTTCGGCAATCGCTGATGGCATGACAGCTGAGATCCAAGGTCTGGAGAAAGCTAGTCAGAATGCTCAAGATGGAATCAGCATGGCGCAAACCATGGATGGCGGTCTAAGTGCCGTACAAACAGGCTTGCAACGCATTAGAGAGCTGGTAGTACAGGGTAGTAACGGTACTTTGGGTGCAAGTGAAAAAGATTCAATCCAAAGAGAAATCAATGAACAAGTGACTACCATAGGCGACATAGCCAATACGGTCAAATTTAACGGTGTTTCATTACTTAAGAACACCACTGCAACTGTTAATGGCAGCAACACTCGCACTATAACAATGCAAACTGGTGCATATGATGGAGAGACTACGGGATTAAGTGTAGGC
>JAYVUR010000220.1:0-2013 GCA_043787715.1 Candidatus Melainabacteria bacterium | reverse complement strand
GTTTTAAATACACTTGAACCAGAATCAATTACAGAAGAGAAACTATCAATATTGAAAGCGAGACAAGAACGATTAAGGTTCGAAACATCGGAAAGGGCTTTTTACCAAAGCTCACTTCATAAGGAAGAAATACTTGAATTCCTTATGGAACCAATGACTAAACCACTAGCTAGGCTTTTAGGGCACTTAATTACGCAGAGTAATTATGCGATGAGCAGTAACCTAATCATCAATAGACATATCGCTGAGGAACTACTAACAAAACCTGATCGATTAAAGTTCCTATTAAAGAAAATTAGTCATATAGAGCCTGATGCCGTCCCAGCATTTCTATTTATTTGCACAAAATCACCAGAAGCCTTCTTCAATAATTGCGCCAAATTAATGAAACAACCTCTAAGGAGTTACGAAATAGATTACTTAGCAGCAAATGCAGCCAGCTTAATATTAGCTAGGAACCGAAAAGATATGGATGCTGATTTTGCTTTAAATCACTATGGCTTCGCAGATACGCCACCAGCAGTATCTGGCTCTGAATTGAGCAAGAGAATATTAACCGAAGCACAGGCAGTTATTAGAAGTTCTACTATTTTTCATCAAGGTTTTGGAGCACTAACCTATGCTGTCAGAAGTTATGCTGCAACACCTCTGCTAGTTAAAGCTTTCAATACTGTCTGCCAGAATCCAGATGAAGACATAGCAAGAATTCACAGCAGTGATTTCAATGCCTTCCCTGGTAGCGGCACTTATATCAAAAATATAAACCCAAGAAAATTATTCAACATACCAGAAACTTATAATTCACAAAGATTTAGTATAAGTGAGCTTCCCGAAAGAGTCAAAGCTGCTTGGACTCCATACTCCAAAGCCCTTGCTGCCCTAGAAGATAGTCAATTCTATTTAATGCGCGGCGCAATGATAGTCACCCAGCCAAGTAACCAAAACCTCATTTTACCTGGAGATGATGGTGAACTATTTCATTACTCTTTAATCGTGTTTAATGATCACTTCCATAATACAGGAACCAATATTGCATTCTTAGTACCAACAGAAATATTAACTCCTAAATTAAACGCTTGCTTAGTAGGACATGGCAACAAAAAAACTCCCACATCTGATATAAACAGCACCAGTCTTGATATTGACAGCCTTGCAGAAATGGCTGCAGCAATAGGGGCTCCGTTAATAAATATCGCTTCAAGTAGTTGTTATTTCGGAGGACTTTGCAACGCTTATCCAGCAGGATCTAGTCCATATCATGAATGGGAGCACCCGTTAAATGATCCTCGTGATGGACTTACTGATACTGAAAGTCATGTACATAAATATTTTTTCTTTCCTCACGATGGCTCTAGCACCAGTCCAGAAGCTGAGGTAATGAGAAAATTAATTGAAGCACACGATAAAGTATATAGTGTTGCAGATACTCTTCTCGGGCAACTTAAATTACTCCCAATCATATTAGCTTTATGGAATAAGGGCACCATTCGCACACCAGAAGAAGGCGAGATACCAAGAGAATTAGAGAAAGATGAAGATCCCATGAACCTAGGCATGACAGATGAAGCCTATAGAACCTGGAAACATTGTAAACATATTCATCAACATTTAAAGAGCTCGGGGCAAACTGATAAGAATGAATTCCCTCTACTTGCTGTAACACCATTGAATTGGTCAAAGCAAGCAAAGATTAGAACCTGGATAGATACCTACGACCTGAATGCTGTTAGAAAACCAGCTGATTCACCAGCAGTAACAACTGACCTCAATAAGCTACAAGCAGAAGCACAAGAAGCTTATTTTATAAAGCATTTATTCATTCCAGCTGGAGACCCCAATTTAGACCTCAGATTTATTCATAGAAACACAATTTCAAAGGAAAATAAAGAATGAGAATCGTAGCAAGCCCTAGCCCAACAATAGAACCAGCACCGAGGCCAACTATTCCTGAAAGACCGGCAACTCCAGACAGCCCACCAAGCCATCCTCAAAGAGCACCAGACCCCGAGGAAG
>JAYVUR010000219.1:0-2731 GCA_043787715.1 Candidatus Melainabacteria bacterium | reverse complement strand
CAGAAAGAAGCTGAAGAAGGCGGCGAACTGAGTACCAAGCTTGCTGATTCTGATATATTCCCACCAATGGTAACCCAGATGATTTCTATCGGTGAAGAGTCAGGAGAACTAGAAACCATGCTTGTGAAGATTGCAGATTTCTACGACACTGAAGTCGATAACGCAGTCGAGTCTCTCACTGCACTAATGGAGCCAGTCTTCATCGTCGTGCTTGGTGGTATCGTCGGCTCTATAGTGGTTGCGATGTACTTGCCGATCTTCGATGTGATTAAGCAGATTCAGTAATTATCCAAAAATCTCTAGCACTTCAGACTCAAACTCCAAATCTTGCAGACGAATAAAGCTAACCTTAAAACCTCTGTACCAAAGTTCTCCTTCAAGATTCTCATTAACTACAAAAGCTTTTACTAGATTTGGATAATTTTTGATGAAAGTTTTCATTGGCTCAGGTATCTCCAATGATTTCAATTTAGATTTAACTTCAAAGATGTAAGGCTTATGATTCTTGATAAAAACAAAGTCCACCTCGTGCCCAGATTTAGTTTTCCAAAAACGAATTTCACCATGAGAAGGGCACTTAGTCTTAAGGAAATGGCAGACATAAGCTTCATAAATAGCGGCTTTATCCTGACGCTCATTCAGTTCAGAAAAATTATTAATAATGGCATTACGAATACCATTATCATAGAAGTAATATTTTTTAGATTTCTTAAGTTCATTACTAAGATTAGCCGAATAACTATAAATTCTATAGAGCACATAGGTCTGCTCCAGTATATCTATATATTTTTCTACAGTTATATCCGTGACCTTAAGTTCATTTGCTAGTGAACTCGTAGAGGTTACTTGCTTCTGGGATTGAGCAAGATGATATAGAAGATTATTAAAAGCAGAAATATTTTCCTCCTTAATTAGCCCTTTAATATCTTTCATAATGTAAGTTTGCAGTAATTGCTTAAGTAAATCACGCTTATCAGAAGCTGTTTTCTTATGAAGCAAACCCGGGCAAGCACCATAAAGTAGATAGCTCTTAAAACTTTGCTTGCTTTGGCTGAATTCCTTAAAACCAAGTGGTCTGATAATTTTCTCAATCTTCCTACCAGCTAAACTCTCTTTAAGGTGTTTATGCATCTCTAGGCTAGATGAGCCCGAAGCTATAACTTTAGTATTAATTCGCTTGTCATCGTGAATAGCCTTAAACAGCTTCGAAGCATTATCAAAGTATTGAAACTCATCAACAAATAAATAATCAGTATCCTCAGTAAGCGCTTGATACAGCTCAACTAAATCTTGATCAAAAAATCGACTATGATCAGGCAATTCCAAATCAAAAAACTGTACTTTTTTTCCTTGGCTTTTTAGGTAGTTTTCCAGCTCTCTTAATAAATAAGTTTTGCCTACTTGTCTTGCACCCAGCAAAATCAAAGCTTCTGGCTTAGTTAGCTGTTCGAGCAATTCGGCCTTGATTTCTCTTAAAATAGCCATATTACTATTATACCACACTACTATAGAATAGTAATATAGTTACTTTCCTATAGTAATCGATAGGGATCGTAATATTTGAGCATTAAACCTAAAATTAGCAACAGAGCTGGAGACTATACCCCTAAGATCGCAGGTTTCCAGGAAAACCAGCAGATCTTTGAAGATAGCGCTTAGATACCTCGCACTGGCAACCGCGCCTGCTGCATTGCAGCCTTAATCTCAGCAATACTAAGCTCTCTGAAATGTAATAGTGAAGCAAGTAGAGCCGCATCAGCTCCAGCAGCGAAAGCATCTACGATATGCTGAGCACTACCAGCGCCACCACTGGCGATAATCGGAATATTAACAGCCTTAGCAGCTCTGCCAGTGACACCAAGGTCATAACCATTTTTCTGTCCGTCAGAATCCATACTTGTTAGCAGTATCTCACCAGCACCTAATTCATAGCCGCGCTTAATCCATTCAAGCGCATCAAGTCCAGTGGCTTCGCGCCCGCCGCGTACATAAACTTCCCAATTAGCTTCGTTGCGCCGTTTAACATCAACTGCTAAAACTATGCACTGCGATCCATATGCTTGCGCCGCTTCGCGTATCAGTTCAGGATTACGCACGGCTGATGAATTGATCGAAACTTTATCAGCACCAGCAGAGAGTAAACGCCCGACATCAGCAACAGTAGAAACGCCACCGCCAACAGTAAGCGGTACGAAGACTTTGCGCGCAGTCGCTTCAATCACCTTATAAGTAGCTTTGCGCTCTTCGTGACTAGCAGTGATATCGAGAAAACAAATTTCATCAGCACCTTCTTCGTAGTAACGCTGCGCCAGTTCAACTGGGTCGCCAGCATCGCGAATATTAACGAAGCTAGTGCCCTTGACTACGCGACCTTGGTCGACGTCTAAACATGGGATTATGCGTTTACTAAGCATCAGTGAATTATTATATCGCTGCGGTTTAATTATCGTGGTATCGCATGGTTGATTACAGCTCAGGGGGTCGATTGAGCGAGTTTTGTATGAGTTTAGTCGCAACCAACGAAGGAGTGAGCTCGTAGCTAAAGCTCGAGAAGGGCGAACGTCAGTGAGTGCAGCAGCAGCGAGCGTTCTGCGTAGCAGAATGCCGCTTGCTGGTGCCGAGCGAGCTTTGCGTCACGAGCGAAACGACTGAGTACACTTGCGATTTAACGAATGCAACTGAGCGAAATTGATCCCCCTGAGCTGTAAGACTACCTATCATGCTCAAACAC
>JAYVUR010000218.1:0-3407 GCA_043787715.1 Candidatus Melainabacteria bacterium | reverse complement strand
CTTCATATTAACCAGAATTAATCAGTATTACAAGAGCTCTAAGCCATAATTAAATGCTGCTTATGTCCCAGTACGTCCCACTACATTTGCATACAGAGTTTTCGCTACTAGATGGCGCAAGTCGTATTGAGGATATTTGCGCTAAAGCGAAGGCTGAGGGTATGCCTGCTATTGCAATTACCGATCACGGCACTATGTATGGGGTGCATCAGTTTTATTTCGAAGCTAAGAAGCAAGGAGTTAAGCCAATAGTAGGTTGTGAAGTTTATGTAATTAATGGAGATCACAATCAAAAAGGCAAAGAAAACAAACAGAAACTTTATCACTTGGTACTTTTAGCTAAAAATGATATTGGTTACAAGAACCTTATTAAGATAGTGTCGGAAGCTTGTGTTAAGGGTTTTTATTATAAGCCACGTATTGATAAGCAGTATTTGTCTGAGCACGCAGACGGTTTAATCGCTTTATCTGCTTGCCTCGGTGGCGAGGTGAATAATCTACTGCTTAACAATCAAGACTTAGAAGCGCAAGTGGCGGCGCAAAGTTATCAAGAAATGTTTGGTGAGGATTTCTATCTTGAAGTGCAAGACCATTTGTACCCCGAAGATAGGCATGTCAATCCTAAAATGTTTAGGCTTGCTAAGCAGCTTGGTATCAAGGTTGTAGCTACTAATGATAGTCACTATACTGACAAGGATGATGCTAGGGCTCATGATGCTCTTTTGTGTTTGCAGATGCAGAAAAATATTTCTGATTTTCCTCGAATGCATTTCTCTGGGCACGAGCATATTAAAAACGAAACCGAGATGTTAAGTCTTTTTCGTGATCATTTAAGCGAGGATCAGATCAGGGAAGCTGTGCTCGAATCACCAGTAGAGATAGTTTCTAAGATAGAAGATTATGAGATCTTGCGTAATCCTGGTGTGCATGTGCCTGACCCGCATGTACCAGAGGGTTATAGTTTTGAGGACTACCTTAAGCATATTAGTTATGAAGGTATGGCTAAGCGTTATGGTGATCTTGATGCTTTAGAGCCTGAATACGCCAAGATTGTTAAAGATAGATTGGAGCTTGAATTGGAGGTGATGAATGATTCCGGCTTCGCATCTTACTTTATTGTAGTTTGGGATTTTATTCGTTGGGCACGTGAACAGGGTATCCCTGTAGGTCCAGGACGCGGTTCAGCAGCGGGTTCGCTGGTAGCTTATGCACTGGGCATTACTAATATAGATCCACTGAAATATGATTTACTTTTCGAGCGCTTCTTGAATCCAGAGCGTAAATCCATGCCTGATATAGATACCGACTTCTGTATCGAGCGCAGAGAGGAAGTGATTAATTATGTGCGTGAGAAATATGGTTCAAGTAACGTCGCGCAGATTATCACCTTCAATAGGCTTACATCTCGTGCGGTGATTAAAGACATGGCTAGAGTGCTTGAGTTCCCTTATCGCAATTCTGAGGAGCTGGCTAAGATGATTCCAGTGGTGCGCGGCAAACCACGTTCTATTGATTGGATGATAGAGAATCATAAGGACTTCGCTAAAGCTTATAAGACTGATGCTGCTGCTAAAGAAGTGATAGACCTTGCTCTGAAGAATGAAGGTATTAATAAGAGCTTCGGTGTGCATGCAGCTGGTGTCATTATCAGTGACTTGCCGCTTACAGAGATAGTGCCACTATCCAAGAATAATGAAGGCTCGATTATCACTCAGTTTGCTATGGATGAGTGTGCCAAGATGGGTTTGCTTAAGATGGACTTTCTTGGTTTACGTAACCTTACTATGATCAAGAAAGCCTTGGATATTATCGAGGCTAATTCTGGCAAGCTTATAGACATAGATACTATTCCACTTGATGATCAAGCTACTTTTGATATGGTTTGCTCAGGTAATCTAGCTGGGATATTTCAGTTAGAGACTTCTGGTGGTATGCGCCAGATAGCAAGAGACTTGGCGCCTCAGAGTCTAGAGGATATATCTGCACTTATTGCTCTTTACCGTCCTGGACCTCTGGACACCGGTATGATCGATGAGTTTATTGCGCGCAAATCAGGTAAGCAGCGCATTACTTATGATCATCCATGGCTAGAACCCATACTTAAGAATACTTACGGTACTATTGTCTATCAAGAACAGATAATGAAAATTGCTCAGGTCTTAGCAGGCTTTAGCCTAGGAGAAGCGGATTCATTACGCCGTGCAATGGGTAAGAAGAAGCCCGAAGAATTGTTGCCTTATGAATCTAAGTTTCTTGAGGGCTGCTCTGCTAATAGTATTCCTAATGCTCTTGCGAAGAAGCTTTTCGAGCAAATGCTTGCCTTCGCTGAGTATTGCTTCAATAAGTCTCACTCAACAGCATATGGTATGGTCACTTACCAGACTGCTTACTTGAAGACTCACTATCCGGTTGAGTATATGACTGCACTATTCAAGTCTTGTGCTGGTGACACTGATAGGATTAAGGGTTATATAGTAGAAGCAGAGAGACTTGGCATTGAAGTCATAGCTCCCCTTGTAAACCGTTCTGAGCTTGATTTTACGGCTGATCTAGCTAACAAAAATATAGTGTTTGGGCTTGGTGCTATTAAGGGTGTTGGTGCGGTTCCATCTGAGGAAATAGTGCGCGAGCGTAACAGCAAGGGTGATTATAAGGATTTTTATGATTTTATTCAAAGGGTTAATCATAAGATTGTTAATAAAAAAACCATAGAAGGTCTTATTAAATCTGGTGCTTTTGATGGGCTTGGTGCTGGACGCAGGGCGATGATAGAGAATCTAGAATCGTTCGTTGATGCTGCTAAACGCCGTCAGGGTGAGTCGAGTAAGGGGCAATCCTCCTTATTCGAGTTGGCTAGTTCGGATTTTAGTTTAAGCCCTGTTTACAGTAGGGGTGCTGAAGATGAATATCCTGATCGTGAACTGCAAGCGATGGAATATGAGCTTTTAGGTTTGTTTGTTAATGATCATCCTATGCTTGCCGTTGCAGAACTGAGTTCGGTGCTTGTTAAGAATAAAATCTCAGACTTGCTAGAGGATAATGCCAGAGATGGTTCTAAGGTAAGCTTCACGGCATTGATTACTGGTTTTGAGAAGAAAATTACTAAGAGTAAGAAGATTATTGCAATTATGACTCTTGAGGATCTTGAATCTAGAATTGAAGGGGTGATGTTTAGTAAGAAGCTTGATATATACGGACATTTGCTTGAGAAGGGCAAACGTCTGTTAATCGAAGGTACTATATCTAAGTTCTCTGAAGGTAATGTTAGTGTGCTTATTGATCTTGCCAAAGACCTTGATAATATGGGTATTCTTGAGTTTGAACTTGAACTTGTGCAAGGTATAGATATCTACAAGCCCCTCCATTCCTTGAAGAGTTTTGCTCTTAAAGTGGAGAATCATGGACAG
>JAYVUR010000217.1:0-8373 GCA_043787715.1 Candidatus Melainabacteria bacterium | reverse complement strand
CAATGGTACTGATGATTATTGTTTGGCTGATATTAATGGCGCGAAGGTTTATTCCATGCCTGCGGCTAAGTTTCTGGCTGTGCTGCCTTGATTTAGTCCTATTACCAATCTTCTCAACTCCGACACCGCATACAATGGCACGGAGAGTATGCTGTGCTCATAAGCAAGATCTTCTTCTGAACATTTAATTCCTAGATTTAACTTATATTCAGCCATACATTGTTTGAGACTCTTAAGATGCCCATTGCTACCCGATTTGACTTCTATTGGGATGGCTTGGTTATTAATATTGATGAGAAAATCTATTTCAGCTTTGGCACTACCCCTATCGCGGTACCAGTAATAAAGATGGCGTGGCTTATAACAGTCGCTATAACTAAGCAGTTCTTGTCCAACTAGCTGCTCAGCTATACCGCCAGCGGCACTTGAGTGCCAGTCGCCCGAGTAGACTAATTCTAGATCTAAGCCGAAGATTTTTTGCATTAGTCCCAGATCAAGGAATATTGGTTTGAAATCTTTATCGGAAGCAAGTACGGCTAGTGGCTTGGATTGTGGATTGGTAGCTTTTACTAGATGTATTAGGTTAGCTTCTATTAAGAGCTCAACTGCGTTGCGTAAGTTAATGGCTTTGTAATCTCTATCTATGCTTGAGTATTTTAGTTTGCGTCCTACTAGTCCAGGCACGGCTTGGAAGGTTTTGAGTAGATATTTTTGCTCTGATTTTTTGCCATATTTCTTGAAGTCATCTTGGTAAGTATTGATGATGCTATCTTGGTATTTGAAGGCTTCCGGAAAAGTTTTATTGTGCTTCAAGTAGCGGGCAAGTACACCAGGCATGCCGCCAAGCATCATATATGTTTTGAGTTCTTCTAGTAGGCGTAGATGTATGCTTAAGTCAGTCGGCTTGCAGAGATCTAATTGTTTGATATAGTCAGATAGTCCTTTGTTACCGCAAGCCAGTAAGAACTCCATAAAATTCATTGGCTGCATAAATAAATATTGAATTCTACCAACAGGCATACTAATGTCAGCGGAGTTTAAGGTGAAATCTAATAAAGAACCAGCAGCAATGACATGCAAGCCGGGTTTTTGCTCATAGAAATATCTGAGCGAGACTATTGCTTCAGGACATTCTTGAATTTCATCTATGAAAATTAGTGTTTTAGCAGTTTCGACTTTGATATTTTTTAGGGCGTAGATTTTATTTATGATGCGATGAGGATCTAGTGTTTTGAAATCAGCAATAAAATCCTTATCAGTTTCAAGGTTAATGTGAATATAGTTCTCAAAATTCTGCTTGGCAAAATTGACTACAGTGTGGGTTTTGCCAACCTGCCTTGCACCACGTAATAATATAGGTAGAGGCTCAGGGTCTTTAGACCACTGTAATAGTTCAGATTCTATGAATCTATACATACCAGTAATTTACCACAAATTAGACAAAAATATAGGATATTTAGGGTTGTTTTTAGACAAAAATATAGGATATTTAAGCTGATTTTTGGACAAAAATATAAGATATAGGTCACTCTCCGCTCTAGCAGCTAGTTTTGCTTAGTAAAATCGTGACTTACGTCACGATTTTGCGCTGCCGTGGGCGAGTGCAGAATATAAGGCTTTGCCTCTCTTCAGCCACGCTAGTACGTTAAAATAGATGTTTATGAGTTCGACAGCAATAGAGACAGTAATAGCCCGCGAAATCCTTGATAGTAGAGGCAATCCAACGGTAGAGGTGGATGTATATCTAGCCGACGGTACTATGGGCAGGGCAGCAGTGCCGAGCGGTGCTAGCACCGGAGCCTTCGAGGCTTGCGAGCTTAAGGACGAAGACCAGAAGCGCTATGGCGGCAAAGGCGTTACCAAGGCTGTCGCCAATGTTAATCAAATTATCTCTGCTGAAGTAATTGGGCTTGATGCCTCTAATCAAGCTGAGCTTGACGATATATTAGTTAAGCTTGATGGCACCGAGAATAAGTCTAAACTTGGAGCTAATGCGATATTAGGTGTGAGCCTAGCAGCAGCGAAGGCTGCTGCTGAGTCTAGCGGTCTGCCGCTCTATGCATATCTCGGCGGACCTAATGGGCGCACTTTGCCGGTGCCGATGATGAATATACTCAATGGTGGTAAGCATGCGCTTGATAGCGTGGACTTGCAAGAGTTTATGGTGATGCCGACTGGAGCTAGCAGTTTCTCTGAGGGCTTGCGTTGGGGTACAGAAATATATCATGCGCTTAAGTCTGTACTTAAGAAACAAGGTTATTCTACTAGTGTGGGTGATGAGGGTGGTTTTGCTCCTAGCCTTAAAGCCAATAGGCAAGCATTAGATGTGATACTTGAAGCCGTATTATTAGCTGGCTACAAACCCGGTGTTGATGTGCATTTGGCGATAGACGGTGCTTGCACCGAATTATATGATGTCAAGACTGGCAAATATAACTTAGAGAAGGAAGGCAAGCAGCTAAGCGGCGAGCAGATGGTGGATTTCTTCGCTGAGTGGGTGCGTGACTATCCGATTATATCTATTGAAGATGGTTTCTCAGAAGATGATTGGGATACTTGGAAGCTTGCTACTGAGAAGCTTGGTGATAGAGTGCAATTAGTCGGTGATGATTTGTTCGTTACTAATACCAAGCGTCTTGAGCGCGGTATTGGCTCGGGAACGGCTAATAGTATTCTTATTAAAGTAAACCAAATCGGTACCCTCACTGAGACTCTTAATGCTATTGAAATGGCTAGGGTTGCTGGCTACACTGCAGTGATATCGCACCGTTCAGGCGAAACTGAAGATTCGACTATCGCTGATCTTGCTGTCGCTACTAACGCGGGTCAGATTAAGACCGGTGCACCATGCCGCACTGATAGAGTGGCTAAATACAATCAACTATTGCGCATAGAAGAAGAATTGGGCGGGCAGGCTAAATACTTAGGGCGCAAGGCGTTCTATAACCTGCGTAGCAGCTCAGGGGATCGTCACGCCACCTGCGGTGGCTCACGATGACGTCATGCTGAGTGCGAAGCACGAAGGATCCCATGAGTCAACCAAAACAAACAATCGCAGTAATCCCCGCTCGCTACGAGAGTACTAGGCTGCCGCGTAAACTTTTATTGGATCTTGGCGGGAAGCCGGTTCTTCAGCGCACCTATGAGCAAGTGCTTAAATCTAAGCATATAAATAAAGTAGTGATTGCTGTAGATGACCAGCGACTCTATGATGCTGCTAAATCTTTCGGCGCTGAAGTCTATATGACTAGCCCTGAGCATCAGAGCGGCACCGATCGCATAGCTGAGCTGGCGCGCCAGAACCCTGACTGGAACTTGATTGTAAATGTGCAGGGTGATGAGCCTTTTATTGATCCTAAAGATATAGACAAGGCTATAGAACCCTTCGTGGCTGATCCATTACTAGAGATCTCTAGTCTTTATCATGAGATTACTGAACTTGCTGAAATTGAAAGTAATGCCAACGTGAAGGTCGTTACTGATCTTAATAACCACGCTTTGTATTTCTCGCGGGCTGTTATTCCTTATGAGCGCGATAGAATTTTGCGCGGAGATAAGGTGGGTATCAAGTATAAGAAGCATATAGGACTTTATGCTTATCGCAGAGATACACTATTAGCGCTTGCAGCCCTGCCGGTAACTGAGCTTGAGCGCAGTGAGCGTCTTGAGCAACTGCGTGCACTTGAAAATGGTATTAAGATACGCATGGTGCAAGTGCAGTCGGCGCCTATCGGGATTGATACTGAGGCGGACTATAATGCTGCACTCAGCAAGATAGTAGAGACTTACTAATGGCTTACTGCGCAGAAAGGTGACTTACGTCACGTTTCTACTAGGTAAAAACCCCTAAAATTCTTATCAATAATAGTTGCCCAGCTTATTTGTATTAGTCAAACAAATCTACTTGGGAGGGTGATTATGGGTGATTCAATTAATTTAGCTGCGGTAAATGCCGTTTATGACAAGGGTGTACTAACTCTAAAAAATAGTGGGCAGGGTAAGGTCTCATTAAAGCAAAGTCAGGATTACGATAAGAGGGGAGTTGAGCTAATCGTTCTCGACAGTAGTGGACGAGAATATAAACACTCATACCCAGAGGATTCTATCCGTCGTGTTGATTATCAGGGTGGTAATCAAGCTGAGCGTGTGGACATACGTGTTAATGCTAGTCTAACAGCGGATCTTAAAGGTGGTAATGATGAAGTTAGCCTCCAAGCTGGTGACATGGTAGTGATATTTAGTGGTGGACAAAAAACTGTTACAACCAAAACCATAGCTGGTCTTAAACTAACTGGAGAGACAAGTAAGTCTAACTTTGACATTGGTAATATTGATGGCAACGCATTTGTTGATTTGCAATTACGAGGAGACGGTAATAAGCTTACAGTCGCTCCTGCGCATAATAGTGTGCTCAAAGTTACTGGTGCCAATAATACTGTTACAGCCTATCGTAGAGAGTTTTTATTGGTAGATCTTAATGGTAGTAAAAATGTTTTAGATATCCAAGATATGTTATACCCAAATCTCCACGAGCAGGTGACTGTAAATGCAAACGGAAATCTTAATTTGATTAAAGTGGATGCTCTTGGTATGTCTATTCGTGATGGCAAGGCAGAGAAATATCCATTTCGCTACATGATCAAGTCTGATGGTAAGGACAACCAGTTAGCTTTTACTGCTCATGCAGATACTTTTAGTAAATTTACAATTTAAGGTCATGAAAAACCAATGGGAATGGGTTTAGTAGCTCCAATAGATTCAGTGACAAGTACTAATTCCGGTAAATCGGTAATTGATATTAGACCTTCTTACGAATTTAATCCTCAGCTTGAGCGACGTTTCTTAGATCTAGAGATACGTTAATAGCAAAAACGTGACATTGGTCACGTTTTTGCGCATTAAGCGTGAGTGCATAATCATTGTTTTTGGGATCCTTCACTGCGCTCAGGACGAAATACTGAAATCTTCCGGCAACTCTGCACTTAGCTTTAGAACCCGTCCAGTGAAAGGATGCTCAAGTTCAAGACTAGCTGCGTGCAAGAGATGCCTAGCGGCAGTGACCCGCGACTCGAAATGATCTGAATAAAAAGTATCGCCAAGTATAGGATG
This sequence comes from Candidatus Melainabacteria bacterium, assembly GCA_043787715.1. Classification (GTDB taxonomy): domain Bacteria; phylum Cyanobacteriota; class Vampirovibrionia; order LMEP-6097; family LMEP-6097; genus CAYUFH01. The sequence continues at coordinate 3,264 of JAYVUR010000217.1, read as the reverse complement.
TCCTATGCTCTTCATCTGGACGCGCAATTGGTGAGTGCGACCGGTGGCTGGAATTAAGCGTAGATGAGTTAGGCGTTGCTTAGGATATTGCTTCACGACTTCATAGTCGCTAATTGCGGTTTTATACTTCTTGCGAATAAGAAAATTCTCGAAGCTTATATTTGTATCTTCACCGTTTGCGCGTTTGCGCTCCAAGTATTCTTTATATAACTTATGTGCTTGAGTCTCTGTAGTCGAACTCCAACGCTGCCAGCCGCGACCTTGTTTATCCAGGCGCATATAAGTAGAGAGATGACCTTTGGCTGGCTCTAGAACCCCGTCTACTATTGCTTCGTAGTTCTTGCAGATTTCTTTATCAGCGAAAAGATCATTAAGCTTGCGCGTGGCTTCAGCAGTCTTCGCGAAGATAATTAAACCACTGGTATTCTTATCCAGTCTATGAACAGGCTGCAATCTACTCTGTCCATCGCGCTCGCGCAAAAACTTATCAAGCTCACCATGCAAATGCACTTTATCTTTGCCTTCAGTGGCAAGAGTTGGATAGCCGCCTTCTTTGTTGTAGATGATGAGATATTCGTCTTCATAGAGAATACGCTCAGGATCTATAATCAGCTTGCCTAGAGCTTCTGGTCTAATTCCTGAATAACTGACTTTATCAACGCTAAGATCTATGCGCCTAGTGGCGAAACGTTCTATCTTGCCATTGACCTTGCAGGCACCCTGTTCAAGAGCGCGCTTAATAATGCGGCTACTAAGATCTGGGTATTTATCGCGCAGATAGTCTTTAAGCTTGAGATTATGCTGTTTTTTGGCTGGCGGTTTAGCGGCCATAAGCTGGTTATAGCATGTCGGATAACATAAATTATCTTAAGTTTAAGTATCCTTTAAGGCTCTACTAAGGGATTTGGTTATATACTGAGACTATGGCCAAAAATCCACCCGACAATGCTGTCGATCAAGAAATAGAGGATGATGTATTAGATCCTTCTGGTCGCTCTGCTTATGCCAAGCTCAAATTTAAACCCGGTGCTGAATATCCTAAGTTCACTCTTCAGGGTAAGACTTGCTATAACGCAGCTTCTTGTTTTTATCTTAGTCGCAAACAGGGACTAAGTTCTGCGCGTATTGATGATACTCTGCTCTCTTACCTCGACACTTGCAAGCGTGAAATCACAATGGAGATTCCGCTGCGCAAAGACGATGGAACGCTGATGCCAATTCAAGCGTATCGTGTTCAGCACAATAATGCGCGCGGACCTTTTAAGGGTGGATTGCGTTTTCATGAGGACGTGAATCTGGCTGAAATTCGTGAGATGGCGAATATCATGACTTGGAAATGTGCGCTAGTAGATATACCTTTCGGCGGTGCTAAAGGCGGAGCGGCAGTGAATCCTAAGAAGCTCTCTACTCATGAACTGCGTAGACTTACTAAAGCTCTTGTCGCGCATCTCGGTGATAATATTGGTCCGCATATAGATGTGCCAGCACCTGACGTGAATACTAATCCACAAATCATGGCATGGATTTATGACGAGTTCGCTAAAAGTCATTCTGATGCGCCGCTTGCAGTGGTGACTGGTAAACCACTGGAGTTGGGTGGTTCTCAAGGTCGCCTTGAAGCTACTGGACGAGGCGTGGCGATAGTTTTGCGCGAAGCTTGCAAGCACCTGAAGCTAAATCTTTCTAAGCAACGTATTGCGATTCAAGGTTTCGGTAATGTGGGGTATTTTGCAGCTAGTATTTTGCGCCGTGAGTACGGCGCTAAGATAGTCGGCATCAGTAATGAGACTGGTGCAGTCTATAACCCTAAGGGCATAGAGATAGAAGATCTCTATCAATATAGTCTTGCTAATCGGAATGATTTCACCGGTTATAAGGGAGCTACTGCTATTCCTCGTGATGAGCTACTGATCTGTGATTGTGATGTGCTGATTCCAGCGGCACTGTCGAACTGTATCACTCGTGAAGTCGCTAAACAAACTAACGCCAAGATTCTGGTTGAAGCAGCGAACGGTCCTACTACTGGGGCTGGTAATGAAGTGCTATATAAGAAGAATATTTTTGTGATACCAAGTCTACTCGCTAATGCTGGAGGTGTGGTAACTAGTTATTTCGAATGGGTGCAAAACTTGCAGCAGTTCTACTGGCCTTACGACAAGGTTATCGCTGAGCTTGAAGCACGCATGGTGAAGAGCTTTTGGGACGTAGTAAATCTCTCTGTCGAGAAAAAAATCTGCACCCGTCAAGCAGCTCACCATTTAGCTCTAGAGCGCGTGGCGGCGGCGGCGATATTGCGTGGGTTCTAGGTTAGCGCTTGGGTAAAAACTCTTTTATATAGTTATATAAAGGATGATTCATTGCGCGCAAGTACTTAAGGAAATTGTGCATATGTTCATGAGAGTTTCTTTGTATTAGCATAGCTTCAATTTCTCTTCTGGTTTTGTCATTATGTTTCACCCAGAGTCCAGCTATCATTCGGTATGCAGCATGTTTGTCTCTGTCTCCCCACTCTTCAGCTTGGATTAATAGTGAAATTAATAAGTTCCTAAAAACTGTTTTCTCACCAGTAATAGAATGCATTGCAATAGCAAGATCGTTAGCGAATTGCGGGTAGAGTCTGCCTAGAACCTTGAAGACTTTTATTCTGTCATCAGGTTCTTCGTGTATGAATTTTGCTATTGCCTGAGCTGCTGCTTCTCCGCCGTCAGGTTTTTTTCGCATGAATGATTTTCCGATGCGTTCCAAGAGATGATCCAAAAAAGCTTGAACCCGTTTATCTGCCACTGCTATGCCCATGATTGTTTCCTTTTTATTTTTTTGCAGCACGAAAACGGCCAAATAAGCCGAATGCGGAAAACACCAGACCTATGGCCGAGTTACGTACTTTGTACTAAGCTATTTATGATTGTAACAGATTGTGAAGAAAATATAAAGGAAGGTCGTCTGGAGATTGGGATATTGGATATTTGTCGCTGCTGAGCTATCTTATGTTTAAGATAACCCTGAGTGTTTTGTAGTTAAATATTTAGCGAAAGCAGCTCGCAAGAAAGTTTTTTCAAATCTTTTTAAGTCAGCAAAAAAGATACGATAAGCATCCTCATCCGGATTTTCATTTGTTCTAAGAGCAAGGTTGTATAAGAACTCATCTGCATTTTCAAGACGGCCTGCTAAGCAAGCTTCTAGCACTATATGACGTGCATGTTGTTTCGCTTGCTCGCTGAGTTGAGGGTGGGAAATTTTTTCACCTTGTCTAATCGTTAGTCT
>JAYVUR010000216.1:0-3502 GCA_043787715.1 Candidatus Melainabacteria bacterium | reverse complement strand
TATTCACCCAAGCTGCACTAGAAGCAGCTCAAGCACGTATCGAGAACAAAGTTACTGTTAAGGAGGCTGCATAATGGCTCACGCAATAGAAGAAGTACTTAAAAGACCTATCATCACTGAGAAAAGCACTATGCAAGCAAGTGCCTTGAAAAAATTCAGCTTCGAAATCCCTACTTGGGCAACCAAAGATCACGTCAAGGAAGCTTTCCGTAAGTTTTTCCCAACTTCTAAAGTTGTAAAAGTAAATATCGGTAAGATTTTTGGTCACCAAAAACGTACTCAAAAAGGTTACCGCCTAAAACCAGATGGCAAAAAAGCAATAGTCACTGTTGATGGTGATCATATTGAGTATTTCCCGCAGATTTAATAGATTGATTTAGAGCCTGAGTGCCCACCGATATCAACAAGGATGAGTATTAGTTGCTTATCGAGCTGTCTCCAAATGATCCTTATATCACCAGTTACTCTTGAACTATAAAGCTCACCCCATTTTGGCGTGCTAACCTTATGAGTTTTGAGAGCAGAATGCCACGGGTTGTCTTTCAGTTGCTCTATGACATTATCAACCTTAGCTTTGACCAATTCGTTGTTTACAATTAACTTAGCGTATTTCCTGCGAAAAGTTTTGCTAGATTCTACTTTAAACATTTTCAGACTACTAGTCTAAATCTTCTAGAAGTTGCTCTGATATTGGTCTAGAAAAATCTATAGTTTTCGTCTCTCCCCTTTCGTACTCAGCCATCGCTTCTGCGACTAACCTCTCTATCTCTTCAATATTCTCAGTGTGGGGACTCACTTGAGATGCCGATATTTCCAGCTTACCAGTGGCAAAACTGTTAATGAGGAATCTTATCACATCGTTTAATGAACTAAAACCAAGTTCCTCGGCCTTCGCTTTAGCCATGTCATTAAGTCTTTTAGAGATCGGTACTTGTAATTTGAATTGATAAGCCACGGTAGTATAAATATACCATATTAAGAGTATAAACATACTACTATTACACTCCCGACTCTGCACCATTTGGGCAAAATACCAGCAAATTCAAGAAAGCTTATTTCTGGGCTTAATGTAACTATAGGGGTTAACACCTATGAGCAACAAGGAGCCTAGCGCTTTTAAGAAAAAAGCCGCGACTATAGCAAGTAAAGCTGAGCAAGCACTCACGGGCCTAGAAACACGGGTTTGGGAAGGTTACGTATCTAAAGTTGTGGGACTGCTACTTGAAGCGCAGTTACCCGGCGCTATGGTTGGTGAGGTCTGCAGCATTATCACTCAAGCTGGGGTGAAGAAGACAGCTGAAGTCGTGGGCTTCCGCGGTGACGTTTGTCTACTCTTGCTGCTCGAAGAAGGCAAGGGCGTCTCGCAGGGTTGCAAAGTTATACCAAGCGGCAAAACTTTTCAGATCGGGCTCTCCAATGAATTACTCGGACGAGTGATTAATGCTGTCGGCGAGCCGCTCGATCATAAACCAGCACCTAAATATCAAGAGTGGCGCGACATAGAACAAGCTCCGCCAGATTCATATGGCCGGCCGCGTATTACTGAAGTTTTCTCTACTGGAGTCAAAGCGATAGACGGCACTCTTACCCTAGGACAAGGTCAGCGAGTGGGTTTGTTCGCAGGCTCTGGTGTCGGTAAAAGTACACTAATGGGTATGATTGCGCGCTACTCTGAAGCTGATGTCAACGTGATAGCTCTAGTGGGTGAGCGCGGACGCGAGGTGCAAGATTTTATTGAAGCGAGTTTAGGACCAGAAGGTATCAAACGTTCAGTTACAGTAATAGCGACTGGCGATCAACCGGCGATGATGCGCATGAAATGTCTAATGACGGCTACTACTGTTGCTGAATATTTTCGTGATCAAGGCAAGAAAGTATTACTGATGGTAGATAGTGTCACGCGTATGGCAATGGCAGCGCGCGATGTCGGGCTTGCTGTCGGTGAGCCGCCTACTATGAAAGGTTATACACCAAGTGTGTTCTCCCTGATACCTCGAGTGCTTGAACGCGCCGGCAATTCTGATAAGGGTTCTATCACCGCTATCTACGCGGTACTCGTAGAAGGTGATGATATGAACGAACCGATCGCCGATACCACGCGCGGTGTGCTTGATGGTCACATAGTTCTGTCGCGCCGCATTGCGACACGCAATCACTACCCGTCTATAGATGTGCTTGGTAGCGTCAGTAGATTATTCACTGACATCGCCGACCAACAGCATCAGCGTGCCACTGGTAATATGCGCAACAGCATGGCTGTCTATGGTGAAAACGAGGATCTCATCAATATCGGTGCTTACGAGCGTGGCAGCAGCCAAATGATAGATGCGACTATTGAAGCTAAGCCGCGCATAGATAAATTCCTCCAACAAGGAATTAATGAAAGTGTGCCGTACACAGAGACGGTTAGGCAGCTTAAGTCTTTATTTCCTAATTGAGATAAAATAAACTTATGTCTCCACAACTGCAAAGCGCAAACGACATAACTAAGCGTCTCATTGATATATTGATTTCAATTGCCGCTTTGTTTTGCATATTGCCATTTTGGGCGGCGATAACTCTATTAATCAAACTAGATTCCAAGGGACCAGTATTCTACACTCATAGCCGCGTTGGCAAGAACGGCAAAGAATTCAACTGCTATAAATTCCGTTCTATGCGCACTGATGCTGATCCGCACAAGCTCGCTGATTCTGAAGACGATCCGCGTATTACTAAGCTCGGTAAATTCCTGCGCAAAACCAGTCTTGATGAAACTCCGCAGATACTTAACGTGTTGCTTGGTGATATGAGCATAGTTGGTCCGCGCCCGGCGCTACCGGTGCAAGTGAAGCATTTCACTGAAGAAGAGAAGCATAAGCTTGACGTCAAGCCCGGTCTTAGTGGCTGGACCCAAGTCAATGGGCGCAATGCTATACCTTATGAGAAGCGCATGGAGCTTGATGTTTGGTATGCGCGCAATAATAATATATTACTAGACCTGTGGATAATACTTAAAACCATAAAAGTACTTATAATGGATGATGGTGTTTACGATTCTAACAGCAGCTCCCCAAGCAGTTAATACTTGGTTTCACTCGCCGGGCTCAGTCTTGCTTGAGCTTGGTCCTTTAACTATACGCTGGTATGGACTTACTACCGCGCTTGGTTTTTTGGCAGCGCTCTATGTCATGCATAAGCTCGCTAGTCATTGCGATGATGGCAACGTCATTGCGAGCGAAGCGAAGCAATCCATTATGCACTCACCCACGGCAGCGCAGAAACGTGACGTCAGTCACGTTTCTGCTGATATCGACAACTTCGCTCTAGTTGGACTCATACTAGGATTGGTCGGTGCCAGACTCTGGTTCGTAATTCTTAACGCCAGCTACTTCAGTAACCATCCAGCAGAGATAATTCAAATCTGGTTAGGTGGTCAAAGCATTCAAGGCGGACTTATAGGTGGCTGTATCGGCACTTGGCTCTACGACTGTAGTCTATGCAAGAATAGCTGGGACTCATA
>JAYVUR010000215.1:0-1897 GCA_043787715.1 Candidatus Melainabacteria bacterium | reverse complement strand
TATATTCCAGATACTGCTAACCATATTATTCGTAGGCTAGTTATAGATAGAGCGGTTGTAACTACTATAGCTGGACTTGCTACTGTTAGTGGTTACACTAATAACGGTGGTGGTGCTCTGTTCAAATCACCGCGCGCCGTGACCATAGATAGTGCTGGTAATATTTATGTCGCCGATACCGGCAACTACACTATTCGTAAAATCGATACCGTCGGTGCCGTGACTACTTATGCTGGTACAGCAGGTTCCAGTGGTACTACCGATGATACTGCTGCTGCTGCTCGTTTCGATTCTCCTTGGGCACTTACTGTAGATGGCTCTGATAATTTATTTGTCGCAGAGAAGAACAAACACACAGTTCGCAAAATCAGTTCTGGTGCGGTGGTCACTACCTTCGCTGGTACGGCTGGTACGGCTGGCGTGGCTGATGGTATCGGTACAGCTGCTAAACTCACTTCTCCGACTGGACTAGCGATAGATGCTCTTGGCAGTATTTATGTTATTGGCGGCGCTGGTAATACTAATAGTTCAGCCCTGCGCAAAATCAGTGCCGCGGGTGTAGTTACTACGCCGATTGCTTTCAACGCTACCCAGGGTACAGCTGATGGAGCAGTAGGCACTGCTCAAACTAAAGTTCCATACAGTCTTGTTTTCGATAGCTCGAATAATATATTTATCACTGATGAACTTAGTCACACTCTGCGTAAACTTGCGCCTAATGGTGTGACCGTTAGTACTTTTGCTGGTAGTTCTAGTGGTTCATCTGATGGTACCGGTACTGCAGCTAAATTCAATAAGCCTACCGCCCTAGCTGTAGATAGCTTGGATAATATTTATGTCGCAGATAAGATGAATCATCTTATTCGTAAAATCACCCCAGCAGCAGTGGTGACTACTTTGGCTGGTAATCCAGGTTCTGCTGGCTTCGTTGATGCTACTGGAACTTACGCCAAATTCAATACCCCACTAGGTATAGCTATTGATGATTCTAATAATATTTATGTCAGCGACTCTGTTAACTATAGTATGCGCAAAGTCACTACAGCGGGAGTGGTGACTACTATAGCTGGCAGCCCAGGTGTGAGCGGTAGTACTAATGGTACTGGTGTCGCTGCTCGCTTCTCCTCGCCATATGGTCTTGCCATGGATGCTTCGGGTAATCTTTATGTCGCAGATAAAGGCAATAATACTATTCGTAAAATCTCAAGCTCGGGTGTGGTGACGACTATTGCAGGTATCGTTGGTGTTTCTGGTAGCACTAATGCTAATGGTACGGCAGCTAGGTTTAATGGTCCTCATGGTATCGCCTTCGATAGCGCTGCTAATCTTATTGTCGCTGATGCGGCTAATCATTTGATACGTAAAATCACCCCAGCTGCGGTAGTAAGCACAATAGCTGGCACTGCTGGAGTTAGAGGTAATACAGATGCTACCGGTAGTTCAGCTCGCTTCGACACGCCGACTGATATTACTATTGATGCTCAAGACAATATTTATGTAACTGATAGTGCTAACCATACTATTCGTAAAATCACCCCTTCGGCAGTAGTGACTACTATAGCTGGTACGGTAGGCTCTAGTGGTAGTACTAATGATATTGATAATAATCCAGTTAGTACTGCTAAATTTAACTTGCCTTGGAGTATTAGTATTAGAGGTTCTACTATGTATGTCTCTGATAAGAACAATCATACGATTCGTAAAATCCAGCTTGGTGCCAGTGGTTCTGGACGCAAGCGCATGGGATTAATTCCGGGCTTCGAGCATAAGCATATTGCGTTTAATCCGGAGCTTGAAACTCTATATCGCGATTTCGCTAGGGAATGGTACCCTCGACAAGAGTCGAACTTGTGACCTAGACGTTAGGAGTGTCTTGCTCTATCCAACTGAGCTACGA
>JAYVUR010000214.1:0-7163 GCA_043787715.1 Candidatus Melainabacteria bacterium | reverse complement strand
AAACGACATACAGATAAATATAAATCCCCTAAACAGCAGGCTCTAGCAGTAGTTATTAAGTTTCAAAAAGTGGTTCCCTAAATCGAGGGGTTGACAAAGAGAGCTAGGATGCTTTTGTAAACCACCGTAATCAAATTTAATTCCTTTTGCCTTTGCTTCTTTGATGCTTGCTTCAAGGGTGGCGGCGTAGGGGTCTGCTAAATTCTGAGCGGTGGCGCGGCTATTAAAGCCAAAGAAACTAAGTGCGCCAGCAGCAGCCCCACCAGCGGTTCTTAAAAAATCGCGTCTTGAAAATGCTGCTGCCTTTGCTGGGTTTGTGACTAATTCTACGCTTCTCATAACAGCCTATTATCTTAGCAGCTTAGCTCAATATTATCAATTAATCTTGTAGAACCCAGTCTAGCTGCAACAAAAAGCCTGTTCCAGTGTTCTTCAAGGTAGTCCACTTGGAAGCCGAGGGATTCTAGTTTCTGCGCTGCCACGATGGGATTTTTCGCTTCGCTCAGAATGACTTGATAGAGCATTGCTGCAATCTTACGTTCATCAGCGCTGAGGTAGCGATTACGTGAACTCATCGCAAGCCCATCAGGCTCGCGCAGTATAGGGCAGCCGATAATCTCTACGGGGATCTTGAGGCGATCTACCATCTCGCGAATAATCATTAGCTGTTGATAATCTTTTTCGCCGAAATAAGCGCGGTCGGGTTTGACTGCATCAAGCAACTTCTTCACTACTGTGCAAACGCCATCGAAATGGCCGGGGCGGTTGAGACCGCATAAACGATCGGCAAGATCAGGGTTCGCGTAAATCATATCGTCATTCAGGATGACGTTATTCTCACCATAAATATCTTCTACGCTAGGCAACCACACTATATCTGTACCAGCCTTTTCAAGCAGCTTCAGGTCAGCTTCTTCAGTGCGTGGATACTTTTCGTAATCTTCATTAGGTCCGAATTGTAGAGGATTGACGAAGATGCTAACGCAAACGCGCGAGCATTCTTGGCGGGCACGCTGAACCAAACTAATATGACCAGCGTGCAAAGCGCCCATGGTTGGAATAAAAGCAGAAGCGTGACCGACATCACCTTTTAATTCTTCAATAGTACGAACAACTTGCATTTAATTTCGCGTATAGACTTTAGGCAATCTGAGATTTAGTCCAGTAAGTATTTCGTAGCTAATAGTATCTAGCTTCTTAGCCCAGTCACTGACGGGAATATGTGGACCCAGTAATTCCACCAGATCTCCGACTTTGGCACTACTATTAATACCAAGATTCAACATTAATTGGTCCATAGTAATATTGCCAACTTGATTAATGATTTGATCTTTCCAGTAAGCCTGTATTTGATTGGATAGTGCGCGCGGCACTCCGTCAGCGTAACCAAGAGGTAGCGTGGCGATATAAGTATCTTCAGTAGCAGTCCAAGTGCCTTGATAGCTCACGGCTTCGCCCTTGGAGATTTTTTTGATAAAGCTGATGCGGGCGTGGAGAGATAGTAGTGGTTCGTATGCCGCAGTATGGGGATTCTTCGCTTCGCTCAGAATGACGGAGCCGCCGCCGTACATCTCTATCCCACAGCGCACATAATCCAAGCGCGATTCAGGCAGCTCTGCTATAGAGCCGCTACTAGCTATGTGGCGCGGGTAAACTAGTCCCTCAGTGGCTTTAAGAAAACACTTAAGTTGCTTAGCATTAAAATCACTAGGTCCAGCGAAATGCGAGAACACCGAGCGGATAACAATATTATCCATCGCCTCAATTTTCTGAAGCGCTTGACGCCACTCTGTATCTGAGCTGCATACATTGAAGCCAATTCTATGCATGCCAGTATCTAGCTTAAGATGTATTTTGGCTTTAGTAGCAGCTGCAATTTCACTCAGTTTAATAGCTTCGTCTAAATCGACTATAGTGATTTCTATATCAGCATCTAGCAAGGCTTGATATGCCCACTGCGGACTAATGCCAAGAAGCATAATTGGTTTACTGGTGTGCTGGCGTAAATCCAAAGCCTCATCAGCACTAGCTACAGCGTAGGAGTGAATATAAGGATAAGCATCTAGAGTTTTTACTAGTACCGCTGCTCCATGCCCGTAGGCATCAGCTTTGAGCACTGGGATCAAGGGGCGCTCTGCACTCTTGTGTATGCGTTCTATATTACGTTCAAGAGCGGCAAGATTTATTTCAAGCCAAGCATCGCGGCGGAATTTAGCGTTGATGCTAGGGCGCATTTGTACCATTAGCGTAGTACCTCGTTGCCGCGGGGGGATCCTTCGCTTCGCTCAGGATGACAAGTACTCAGTGCCTCAACGAGTTGCTCCTCACCGAAGTCCGGCCAGTAATCATCCAAGAACTCTAATCTAGAATTAGCACATTGATAGAGTAAAAAATTACTTAAACGATGTTCAGCACCAGTCCTTATAAGCAGCTCAGGATCTGGCACGCCAGTAGAATAAAGATGATCTTCGAATTTGCCGCCCTGGCTGCGCAACTTCTGATACGCATCATAGAACTCTTGATATGAACCGTAACTAAGAGCTATATGTAAGTGCACTGCATTATTGTTGCGGGTTTGTTCGGTTAGTGTTTCTATGGTCTTTAGTAGCTTAGTTCCTTGGAAACGTTCAAAATTACCCCAGAAATCTACTCGTACCCCATTCTCGACAAGATCTTGCAAGTCTCTCACGGCAGCATCTTCAAGTAGTGAGAAAATAAAATCACGCTCTATTTGACTACGGCGCCAGTTCTCTGTAGAGAAAGCATAAGCAGTAAGATCTTTGATGCCGTATTTAGGGCAGAGTTTAACTAGCTTCTTGAGCGCCAGCAAACCCGCCTTGTGTCCTTCGACACTAGGCAGCCCTCGGGCTTGAGCCCAGCGGCGATTACCATCCATGATCACGGCTAAATGTTCGACCATTAAAGTTTAATCATATCAAGAGTGTAAAGTCTAAGATTGTGCACTGACGTCGAAAGCGCAAAAATGTGACGTAAGTCACATTTTTGCTATATCAAACAGGTGATTTGGCTATGATTTTGATGCTATCACTGCCATTGGTTTTGAGTTCGTAGATTAGTGGTGCTGCTTCACCAGCATCGACGCGTTTGTAGTATCTAATGTTTATTTTGGTTTGATCACCGACTTTAGCGAGATCACCATTCGCCGGAGCGAGGTAAACATAGAAGGTCGCTTTGTTTGCCAGTACATCACTAAGTGGTATTTTAATACGATCACGTGAGGATCTAATGTCTGCTCCAAGTGTAAGCCTTTCATAATCCTTGCCTTGAATACCTTCGCCGACGAATTTATCTATGCTGAATAAGTTTTTATTGTAGTAGATGTCCATATCAAGCTGATCGATATCATGAGCATCGAAACTTAGTCCATCACCAGTGTGTACCGTGAAGGCTACACTGCCTGGACTCATAACGGTTCCTGAGATATGGTGATAGTCAGCTAGATTAGGGTCTGAGTTGGTAGTGCTGGTTGGTTCATTAGTTTTAGTCGGCAATCCAATAAACTTACTAATGCTGTCGATGATTTTGGCAAGCCAATCAACAACACTCTTAAGTGAAGTGTAGAAGCCCTCGAGATTTTTTACTCTATCAAGTATTGAGATTTGCGTAGTCATTATTGTTCTAAGTGCGCGTGTCTCTTCTTGACTTAAATTACTTGTCTCAAGTTTGAGTAGTGAGTTGCACAAGGATTTGGTTTGCGTATCGCTGCTAATTACATTAGCCTTGATGCGCTTACAGTAGTTATCCAGTGCTAAACTAGGCCCGCAACTTATTAATAAAACGGATAACAAGTGCAAGCAGATTGTAAATATTTTCATATTATCCCCCTTCTGGGCTAGCATTCTAGCTACTTTAAAGATCAAACGAAAGGGGTCATTTTTCCTCTGGATTACCTTAAACTGCTGATATAAAACAACGAGGATTGGGGTATATCCACTCTGATATTGGCTTTTAATAGGGGTATTTACCTAATTGTCCATCAATTTCCTAGGTCTTAATAGTGGTTTCGATTCGGCGGCTCTGGTGCAGCAGTTAGTTCAGGCTGAGACGCAGTCGCGTATACAGCCATTGCAAGTTAAGAAGAACACCCTGCAAACAGAAAAGACTTTTATATCCGGAGTTTCTACAGATGTTGGTAATTTGCGCACTAAGCTTAATATTGATGATCTTTTGAGTGGTACTGATACTTTGTTTCCACGTTCGGTTTCAACTACGGACAGTGATAAAAAATTCTTAGAGGTTACAGCAGATGGTTCTGCCGTGCCGCAGAAATTCACTATAAATATAGATCATTTGGCTACCAGTACAGTGCGTAGATCTACTGCTAGTATTTCTGCTGGTATCACGGGAGCAACTATACTTAACAACATCGCAACTAAAGGAGCTGTTGCAATAAGTAGCGGTACTGTAACTATTAATGGTACTACGCAGACTCTTACTGTTGACCCCGCAATAGATGATGTGAATGATATTCTGACTTTTTTGCAGAGTTTTGCTGGGGTGGGAGCTAGTCTCAATGCCAATGGTCATATAGATCTTACTGGTATAACAAGTCTTGGCGGAGCTGGTGATACCGGCAATCTTATATCGGCACTTGGTTTTAATAATGCGACTATTAGTGGTGGCAATGTTAGTAGCTTGCAGAATCTAGATGCGATGAAGCCCTCATCTAAGCTTAATACTATTGGTATTAATGGTACTAATCTTAATATTAATGGTGAGGATATAACCTTTGATCCAGCTAATGACAATATTAATGACTTGATGACTAGAATCAATAGTAATGTGGCTACTAAGATTACAGCTAGCTATGATTCACTTAACGGTAAGATAGTTCTTGCGAATGATGATACTGGTGCTGTATCCCTAACCGTGAGCTCTTCAGATAGTAATATTGTTAGCCTCTTCAATCTTAGTGGTGGACAGGTTCTTGGCGATAATGCAGAGTTTTCTATTTCTAATATTAATGGTGGTGCGACCTTAGTTAGTAACAGTAATAGAGTAGTAGGTCTTGTTGATGGACTTACTATCAAGCTTAATAAAGCAACTACTAGCCCTGAGGCTGTAACTATAGGTCAGGATAAAGACAGCTATCGTAAGAATATTGAAGCGGTGCTTAAAGATACTAGTACTCTTATTAAGAAGCTTGAAACTCAGAAAAGTTCATTTGCCAGATCTTTTGCTCAGTCACTTAAAAGTACTATTACAACTTACTTCAGTAATGCTACTAATACTTATAAATCCGGGGTTGAACTTGGTATAAAGACTACTCTTGATGGGGATAATAAATTCTCTGCTTATACTTTGAATGCTACTACCTTCAATGCTGCTCTGGGTGCTGATGAAGCTTCTGTGCATGCTGTTCTTTATGGTAAGACCGCTTCGGTAGTAGATCCTGTCAGCGATGGTAGCTCTGGTATCTTGGTGCAGTTAAGAGCGCTGTTAGATGTTTATTCGGATCCTAAGGTCGCGACTAATGGTCTTTTGTTTAGCAAGGGTGAATCAGTTACTACGCAGATCTCTAATACGCAGGATGATATTAATAGTAGGCAGGCAACCATCGCTGCTTACCAGAAGCGTCTTAAAGCTCAATTCTCAGCTTTAGATACTGTTAGTGCACAATTGCAAAGTCAACAGGCAGCGCTATCTGCGTTTACAGGAGGTAGATAATTATGATTCGTAAGTTCAAGTCGATAGAAGAAGGATTAACCATGCTAGAGAAGCTAGATGCAGAACTGGCACCACGGGTACGCGCTGAAGATCTGACTAAGCAAGAATATCAGCAGTTACTCACTAAGCTTGATCAGCGTGCAACAATAATTGCGCAAATGAATAAATTGCGTGAGGGTAAACCCTTAGTTGATTCTGCTGCGACTAATCGTATTAAGCAGATTTATAATAAAAACCAGAATCTAATGGCGAAAATAGCCGAAAAACAGAACCAAATTCTTAAAAGATTGCGCGATAGGCAAAATTCAGTGCAGAAAAACAAAAACTTTCCGTATTAGTATATTGAGGGTCTATATATGGCTTACACCAGCACCGACAAATCAAAATTTAATTTCATCAAGTGTGGCCTTTGTGGCACTCTGACATCAAATACTATCGGGGCTTATGGCGTTTGCCCTAACTGTATAGCTGAAGATCAGCGTCTTTATACAATTGCTAGAGATTCCATGGGCTTGAACCGTAATATTAGTATTGCAGAGTTGCGCCAGAAAACAGGTATAGAAGAGAAGATATTGCAGCGTTGGGTTGATACTGGCAGATTTAGTAGATAGTCGCTCCTTCCACCTCCCACAGTTTTAATTAATCTATAATTAGTTTGATGCTGGTTGATACCCATGTCCATATCAAATTCCCCCAGTACGACACTGATCGTGATGAGATGATGCAGCGTGCTTATGATGCTGGTGTTAAGCGTATGCTACATGCTTGCTGTAACACTGATGAAATAGAAAGACTATTAGAGTTGGCATCTATATATGATGGAATTAATAAGGTAGATCTTTATATGGCAGTTGGTGTGCATCCAACTGAAATGCAAACTTGGAATGATAGTAGTGCCGAAATATTATTAAATGCCGCCCGTGTAGAATTAGCTAAACCACGACATAAACTAAGAGCTATTGGTGAGACTGGTTTGGATTACTATCATGTACGCGAAGCCACTGAACAAGAGCGGCAGCGAGCTATTTTCAATGAGCAAATAAATATTGCCCAAACAGTGGGCTTGCCACTGATAGTGCATACTCGTGATGCTTGGCAAGATACTCTTAGTATTATTCAGGAACGCTATCTACTTGGTGCTGAACGTAGCGGGGTATTGCATTGTTATACTGGTGATGCTGAGTTCGCTCAAGCTTGCATAGATAGAGGTTTCTATGTTTCATGGTCGGGGATAATAAGTTTCAAGAATTCTCCTCAATTAAGAGAGGCAGCAGCTTGCTTACCACTGGAGCGCACACTAATAGAGACTGATTGTCCTTACTTAGCTCCGCAAGCTAAACGCGGGCAACGTAATGAACCAAGTTATGTTCAGTATGTCGCAGAGACTCTTGCTGAAGTTTTTCAGCAGCCTCAAGAAGAAATTGCTAAAATCACAAGTGAAAACGCCAACAGGTTGTTTAACTTCGTATGAATAA
>JAYVUR010000213.1:0-2267 GCA_043787715.1 Candidatus Melainabacteria bacterium | reverse complement strand
TTGGTGCAGTAAAAGAATTAACGCGACTTAGTAAATTAACAGGAGTTGATCTAGTTGGTGACTTTAGTGCAGCGGGTATTGAGGCGAAGGGGTTCGGCGGAATCATCCTTGATGTTCAAAAAGCTGAGAAGCTGGCACACGAGGCAAGCGGCAGTTTGAATGCTAGATTACTAGACTTCACCTCACGTCTTATCCCTGCTACACGTGGAGGAATGGCTCTATCAGGATTTGTCGGCAAACTTGGCAAGGATATGAAAGAAACCAGTGACCAGATTAACAAAGGATCATTAGTAAATGAACAGTATGAAGAATCAGTCAATTCGCTAAACGGACAGCTTAAGAAAATTCAAGACCAGTTCGTTCTTGTAGCAAATTCTATTACTAATAAACTCACGCCTTCTCTCTTAAGCGGGATGAAAACTTTGGAAGATACTATCAAGAAGTGGGATGGTCTAGACGAATCTACCAAAACTGTTTACGCGAATTGGGCTAAGGCTGCCGCAGTGGGTGGAGGCATGATGGTGCTTATTGGCACGCTGGGTAAGGTAGCTGGTGCAATATATACTACTAAGTTAGCTCTTGAAGGATTAAAGCTTTCAGCGGCGTTACCGATACAGATCACTGTTAGTCTAGCATTAGCGGCCGGAAGTTATGAGGTAGGAAAATGGTTGGGTGATAAGTTCAAAGGTACTAAGCCAGGTAAATACATTGAGGCACTCAACGATGAGTTCAATGACATGAACCAAGAGCGCAAAGAGCGAGGGGCTAAAGGGACTAAAGAGCTTATCGACAGTCTCAATTTACATCAGGGCTATGACCAAGTTGCTAAGTTTAATGCGCAGCGTGATTACCTTAAAGCTCATCCGGGAATAGCTGCCAATTCACTACGTGCAGGTAAGAGTGATTATAAAAAAGGCACAGGTCGCCCAAAGGATGGTGCTGATGCTGCCGCGCAGAAGGCTCGGGATGCAGCTGACAAGCTCCACGAGCTTGCTAACAGCCTTCGCAATGACAATTTTGATCTAACTCACTCGGACTATGACAACAAAATCAAGGATGTACATCAAAAATACGATGAGGCAATTGCCAATAATGTTGGCGGTACAAAAGCAAACAGGGCTGAGGTCAGCAGGTTGGCTGCTAAGCGTTTGAAGTTGCAGCTCCAACAGGTCGAGGATCAGTTTAAGAGCGATTTGCCAGGGGGTGCGAGGGATGCTGATAAGGCTTATTACGAGATGATTAGCAAGCAGTTGGAATCTCAGGCTCGTGCGAAGCAAGCAGCTCAGTACGGCGGCACCATGCCACAGAGAGGGTTCGGAGCACTTGCCAACGCTGAAGACGATGGACTTGCGCCACATGCTGGGACTGGGGAAATGTTCCGCAGGTGGGCGGATGACCAAAGAGAGCGTGCCGAGAAGCAGCGAGAGATTATAAAAGGGATCAACGAAAAGGCTCTTGAGGAGTACACCCGGCAGTTAGACCGCATGAAGGAAGTCGCTGCTGAGAAGGCTCACAGAATTGCCGATGTGTTCACCGATGCACTTGGCGGGGGCTTCAAGAACCTCTTTTCAAACCTGCTTAGAGGGTTCGAGAACATGCTGCAGCAGATGGCGATACAGTCGGCAAATAACTGGATATTCGGTCAGCTCTTGGGAAGTGCAGGAGGCGGTCTCACAGGGACTAACTCAAGCGGTGGAACGGGGATTGATTTTGGAATAGGGCAGGCTGGGGGTTCATCTTCAGCACCCTTCTCGGAGGCTCTGCCTGAGTGGAGCGGGCGTTCGCCTGTTCACGCACCTATCACTCTCAATGTGCATGTGGGCGATGTCACCAGTCTATCACGTCCTTCAGCGCAGCAGGCTCTCTCGGACGCAGCTGGTGCCATTCATCGACACCTGCAGGGCAATACCCGCTAATGGCTTACGTCGATGTCCAACTAGACCCTACACTCCCCATCGAGGAGAATGTGAGTGTCAAACGCTCATTCACCAGGGTGAGGACTAAGAGCGGCTTCTCCAGCACGAATGACAACTGGCTGCGGTCGCTGCATACCTTCACGCTCCAGATGAGCAAGTGCAACGCCACTCAGCAGGACTACATCAGGAACTTCTACGAGGTTATGGGAGGCTCCAACTACTTTCGAGTGAAGGACTGGAGCTCCTATAACGTCCAGAATCAGGCTCTAACGAACCCCTACCCTTCCACCACGATGCAGCTGGTGAAGACTCGGACGCTCGGCGGGATCACGGTATCGAAGAATATCATCC